>JALVJU010000579.1 GCA_027034005.1 Marinilabiliaceae bacterium | reverse complement strand
AACAAAACATGAATATTCCTGAACAATAAGTGACAGAGCATGAAAATTTAAGTCATTAATATCAACTATTTAGAAAATTAAAGCAAAAGCTGTTCTTTACTAATTTCAATGCTGAAAAGATTTGGAGTTCTTATTACTATCGAACATTTATATGAAATGAAACAGTACGGTGCCAGTAATCTTAGAACTCTGAAACATTATTATTTCATAATGTAGTATCAGTATAAAAGTGTCAGCATTTTAAATGAGAATAAAAAAATTTCTGAAGGAATCCTATTTATTCCCTAAGCCAATTTAAACCGGGAAATACTCTTGTGGATCTTTTTTTTCTGTGTTATCGTGTGTGTATTTTATTTCCTAAGGTTTAATTTGGGCTGTTTTATTAATACCCACCCTGTTTAATATAATTAATGTAAAATAAAAGTCAAGTTTCAAAAATGATTTATAAAGGTAGGAAATTAAAACAGAAAGAAAAAAATACAGATAACAGCAAAAAGTAAATGCACTAAGAAATTAAAAGATGATCTGCGGCCTGTGTTTTTTTGATGCCCAGAGGTTGTCAAGGTCGAACAGATTGTAGTCAGGCCACTCTTTAACACCATGGATACCTCTTTCCATCATCCTGTAGATATCGGTGGTTAGTCTCGGACCTTTCCAGTTACCTGTATTGAACACTGCAACATATTCAAGTCCGTCGGCCTTACGCACTACCAGCGCAGATGTGCCTGCAAGTGTCCCGGTGCGGAACCAACCGTACCGGTTGACCCTTCGCCATCCAAGCGGGCTCATACCTGGTGATACAGGTGTAACCATCTCATCAATCGATTCTGGCGACAGTGCATCTTTTACCGATGGCATTTTATCTATTGCCATGAGCAGTTTCAGCAAATCGGTAGACGATGCCACCCAGCCTCCTGCGGCCCCTAGTGTTTGCATGTCGTTGCCGCCGTATGTGCGAAGTACCATCTTGCCGGTTCCTGAGTAGTCCTCCACATAGTACGTGACCTCGGGCTCATAATATTTCACTTCGTACTCGTAACGGTCTTTAAGGTAACTACCGCCTATCTTCATATCAAAAATACCCTGGGGATAAAGCACATGTGTACGGATGTACTCTTCGTAAGGCGTCCCGCTGACTTTGCTGATGACCTCGCCAAGGACCATGAAACCGAAATTGGAGTAATACGACATTGTGCCAGGCTTGAAATGGAGCCGTTTCGACAGCACGAAACGTATGATATCCTGCTGGTTAATGGGAAGCGGTTTGTGCAGTTTGCGTGCTATCACGGCAGGCATGAACATGGGATCGCCCCAGCGCGTTGTCCATCCTCCCGAATGATTCAAAAGGTTAAGGACTGTGATATCCTCAACTTTCTTGTCCCTGTAATTCAGATATACAGAGTCGTTCAGAATCCCGTCAGGTCCAAACACATGATCATTCAATTTCAGCTTGCCGTCTTCAATAAGTTTAAATATTCCTACTGCAGTAACAAGTTTCGATACGCTTGCAATACGGAACAGGTGGTACGGCTCCACTGGGACCTCATTCTCCCTGTCGGCATAACCAAACCCCTTGGCATAAACAAGCTTGCCATCCTTTGCAATTGCCACGGACCCGCCTACCATATGCTCCCTTCGCATAAACCTCTCCACCTGCTTCTCAATTGTCTTAAACTCCTCTTTTTCAGAGTAGAAATTGGTTATGTGGAATGATGAAGGACGGTTGTCAGGGGCGGTAAAATTATTACCGAAAGATTCCGATCCCGGTGCAATGAAAGAGTTACCTGTCAGTACTGCTGCCCCAAGTGAGGCTATTATAAGTGATTTTGTAAATATCTTAAGTATCATTCAAAATGTTTTGAACACTGCAAAAATAAAAAATTAAAACCGTAAAAGACCATAATCTTGTAAAAAAATACCCAAACAACGGCACATTGAACGGTTTGTGCCTGTCACAAAGGTTTAAACATTAAAACCAGCAAAAATGTTACGGTTTTTACCGGAAAAAATACCTTTTGAGCCTTATTAACATTATCAGGGCAACGGGGAAGGCCGATGCAGGCATTTCCTGCGGCAATATTTTCCATCCTGCCAGCACTACAAACAGGGCAGCCCACGTTACATATGCCAGGTACCTGAAAAACGTTTTGTTGGCCGCATTATTAAGGTAAAAAAGCAGTATCACATTTGTAGGCATGGCCCACAGGATATTGTAATTGGAACCGGTTGCCGAATGTTCGGTCAAAAACCACAGGTAGAACACAACAATGCCAAGTACACCTGTAACCAGCAGCAGTATACGGTCAATGAATACAAATCGTTTGTTTTTTCTTATCTCTAAGATTGTAACAACTAACAGTATGACAAACAACAGCCATGTTACAAATCCGGGAGTAACTTTTGTCACATTATCTTTGGCCTTGTCAAATTTCAGGAGCCGCCTGTCGCTTACCACCAGCGGCCTCTCCTTGCCGGCGGTTACAATGTTTACATTCATAAAGTAACTTTTCAGATAATCGGGAAGGAACATGCTCTCCCAAATGGTGACCTTGCGGTCTATCTTACTGCCAAGGATTATATCTATTCCGTCGCGCGTCCAGGGCTGTTTGTCGAGGTACAGGTGTAACATATCGCGAAACGACATGTCTATTGTGTCTTTTCCCGTGTACTCTGTCTTGCCGTCCAATGAGGAAAAAACTATGTCACGGATCCTTGTGGCACAGTTGTCGAAGAAAAAATCGTAACGGTAAAATTTGTTCTCAGGCAGGCGGTTTATCTCAAGTGCATTGTAGAGCTTCTGTTTCTCCCCGGCTGTCAGGTTCAGCACCTGTTCCGTCACCCCGCGCCTTTCCCTGAAGTAGGAAGGCAGAAAGTATTTGAAGTTGTATGCCGACAGCATATAGTCTAGCTTGCCGTTGGCGAATTTCAGGTAGAAATTGGGGGTATCAAAGTCGAACGTGCCGTAGTTGTAAACCTCGTTGATATGCAGCGAGTCATCAAAGACGCGTATGGCACTGTGGCCGAAAATGGAGTACAGCTCATCCCCCGGGGCGCATGTGATAAGCGATATACGGGCCGATCCGGATAACTTTTTCGGACTGTATGGATATGCGGGTACAAATGTGAATGCAGTTAATAAAAGTATGAGAATGCGCTTCATCTTTTTTACCCGAAGATAAAAAAAAGATACTATTTATGCAGGGTGCCAGTGTAATTTAATTTGTATGCCTGTCAAAGACCTGGCAAATGATCTCATTGTGGTATATCTGTTGGAAATATAGGCCTGAATATCGTCTTTCCTGTTTGTTAAGAACGACCATGCCTGTTTCTTTTTGTTATGCAGGAACTGCACAAATTCACTGGTTTTTATCTTGTACCCGGCAGGTATCTTTACTGACGTGCCTTTTTCAATAGCATATCCGGTAAGGACGGATATGCCCTTTACTAAAGTTCCATAAAGATCCTTTAAAAACAGGGCTGTAAGGACAACTATTTTTTCAACCTTCGACCACACCTCTGCGGCTTTATCATTGGATAAGACAACGGCGTTTTCAGTCATGTCGGGCGAGTATACATCAGCATAGACAGCCTCGGTTTGCAACAGGTAATCCGGATCGGAAAAGAACACCATAAACCAGTCGGCCAGTTTTTCATTAATTCTGTCAAAGAGTTTTTCAATGTTGCCCATATCTATAATTTTTACTTAATTAATATTTCATTTATTGCACTACTTGTCTCTCATTCTTCAAAATTAAATGAGTTTATCTATTGTTATACAATAAATTAAGTGAATTAATCGATACTTAATCACATCTGAAGAGAAACTTAATTGCTTTGATTTATCTTAATTTTTATTGAAATTTCTTTTAAATTTCACTATCTTTTGTCTAATTTTATAACAAATTGCCCGTAATCTATGACACAAGTTCCCGCATACCGCTCTCCCCTGGAAGAAACCGCACGCTTGTTGTGTGATTTCTTGCCGGGCATCGACCGCCTGGTCTTTGTGGGAGGAAAAGGCAGTTATACTAAATGGACCGCCTGTGAATGGATACGGAACGGGAATTCATACGCTAAAAAGCCCCTTGAGATATCCGGAGCCGTGGCAGAAAAGCTGGAGGAAACGAGGAGGCAAAAACTGGGTTACCAGTGGATATCCCCCGATGCCATACCTTTTGTTGTGGAACAGGCACAGCACTATGTAAGGCAGCTATCCCTGACCGATGAAGAGAAGTACCTTACACTGGTCATCCGCCCCGGTGTTTCAAGAGATGCCCTTTCAGATATTCTGTTTCTGTTTTTTCGCAACGACAAAAGCAATTTCGGTATCAGTCATGATGATACCCCCATTGACACGTCACAAAAAAGCATTATCGGAATGCTGACGGCAAATTTTGCCGGCATCGTATATTCCGGTACAGTTGACTACAACAGTTCTTTTGAGTACCTGAAAAATGAGTTCCTTGAACTGCTCAGGTTTCATGCTTCGGATAAAGAGAGCAGCGAAAACAGGGAACTGGAAAAATGGAAAACCAACTGGGCGAAGGAAACTTTGTCGGAAATGAGCGAAAGAGACGGCATTAATTATGTTTACCAGGATGATGCCCTTAAATTCCTTGTCCAAAACAACTATCCGTACAGGGTCTTGAAAAAAGCGCTGGAGGATGCTGTGAAAGTAGCCGCTGTCTTTGCGGGAAACAACACCGATCAGGTATTTATCGAGAAGTATTTTATTAAGTTTACAGATGTAACACAGGAAATAAAAGAGGATGCTGGCATTGCCGTTGACGTCCTGCCCCCGCGAATGGACAAGGTTTACCAGTTCCTTGAAAGACTTGAAAATGCAGCCCGGGAACTCCTTAACAAAGAACAGCAGCCCACGAGCGAGATGGTCGGCAAGGCAATGGTCGTGCCCATTACGGCACCTGCAATACGTGATTTCCTGAAAAAGAACCGGAACAGGGTGGTCAAACTGCTGAAGCAATATCCCGATAAGTGGCAATATATACGCAGGCATTTCCGTCCGGTACAGAATATCCTGCCCAGGCATGATCATTTTCAGGGATTGAATGCGGGATAGTTACAGATGTAACCATATGTTTTATTCTGTTATCATCCCCCCTGTAAGTTCCCTCACTGCACCTATATCATGGCGCTCGCAGTAATCCTCCATACCCTTTATCACTTTGACGGAAACAAGCGGATCGATGAAGTTGGCAGTACCTATCTGCACTGCGGACGCACCGGCAAGCATAAACTCAATGGCATCGGCAGCCGTCATTATACCTCCCAGTCCCACCACGGGTATCTTCACTGCCTGCGACACCTGCCACACCATACGCAGTGCCACCGGCTTGACGGCAGGCCCCGAGAGTCCGCCTGTTACAGTCGACAGCAGCGGGCGGCGCGACTCTGCGTCTATGGCCATGCCGAGCAGTGTGTTTATCAGTGAAACGGAGTCCGCCCCCTCTCCTTCCACAGCATGTGCTATCTCGGCCACGTTGGTCACATTGGGCGACAACTTGACCATGATATGCTTGTCGTACACCTTTCGCACGGCATTTATCACCGAAACGGCTGAGGGACAGCTTGTGCCGAAGGCCATGCCGCCCTCTTTAACGTTCGGACAGGATATATTGAGTTCTATCCCCGGTATCTTCTCCAACTCATTTATCTTGCGCGCCACATCCTCATACTCCTCTACCGTCGATCCCGACACGTTCACCAGCATGTTGGTATTGTAATCCTTAATCCTCGGGTATATCTCTTTTACAAAATAATCGACGCCCTTGTTCTGCAGTCCCACGGCATTGAGCATACCGTGTGGTGTCTCTGCCATGCGCGGATACGGGTTCCCCTCGCGGTGGCTGCCGGTAGTCCCCTTTACAATGATGCCGCCGAGCTGCGAGATATCGAAAAAATCTTCATACTCCTCACCGTACCCGAAAGTACCCGAAGCAGTCATCACCGGATTTTTGAGTTTCAATCCGTTCTTTAAATCTATCGTTAAATCTACCATTTCAAATAAGTTGAGTCAAACACAGGGCCATCGGTACAAGTGCACACATGGCCGTCCTTTGTATCCGTCACGCAGCATAGGCACGCCCCGATGCCGCAGGCCATGCGGTTCTCGAGCGACACTTCGCATTTTATGCCGTGCTTTTCCGAATATTTTGCCACCACCTTCATCATCGCCTCCGGGCCGCAGGTATACACATGATCATACACAGGGCTGTCGGTGCGCATCAGCGGGTGGTGTATCACAAAACCCTTGGTGCCCATTGAACCGTCTTCCGTGGTCACGTTCACCTCGCCCACCTTCTTGTACTCGTCGAGCGCAATGAGCCCTTCGCTGTTCCTTGCCCCAAGAAGGAAACGCGGCGTTATGCCCTTCTCTTTCAGTTTGCGCCCCAGGTACAACAGCGGTGCCACGCCGCAGCCGCCGCCTACCAGTAGTACCTCTTTTGTCGCAGGATCGGAAAAGGAGTTGCCAAGGGGATAGACAAGGTTTAGCTTATCGCCCTTCTGCAGGCTCCCCATAACGCGCGTGCCTTCTCCTATCTCCTGCACAAGCAGTTTAATCTGCCTCTTCTCCTCAACAACATCATGGATGGATATGGGACGGCGCAGGAAAGTGTTCGGGGCATTATCGACCTTCACCTCTGCAAACTGCCCGGGCAGTATCTCCGGCAGGTCGCGGTCCAGTTCAAGGGTAAGGATGACATACTCCCCGTTGAGCCGCCTGTTGTCAGTAACAATAAAATCGTCAATATATTTTTTCATCAACCAAAATATGGGTTTACATTTGTAACTCACGGATATTTCCCAAAGATACCATATTTTTATTTTTTTAAAAAAATTTAAACCTACGCAACCATCAGAAAAATATTCCATCAAATGAATAAACCATATTTCCCAATTCTATGAAAAATACTGTCATCACCCTCATTTTTGTCCTGGCGGCTATGCCCCTGCTACATGCACAGAAGCAATATCTGTTCCTCAAGAACGGATCGATACTGAAAGGAAAGATACTCTATTCCGACGATCCGGAAACCATCAAACTGGTATCGTCGGGCAATACCTTCTTCATCAAACGCACTGATATTGACAGCGTCGCCATGAAAAGAGCCAGCTATGCAAGGACGCCGCGTACGGTGGAGTTCAAATATTTCTTCAGGGCAAACCTGGGGATACTCCCGGGCAACAGCATTAACGAGCAGGTTGCCCCGGCACACTTCAGCGCCTCGTTCAACCGGAAGGTGTACAAAACGGTATCGGCAGGTGTGGGCTCAGGTATGGAGTTCTACAACGAGACCACGTTCATCCCTCTCTATGCCAACATGGAATACCGTTTCCGCGACACCCGTTTCTCTCCCGTGCTGTTCCTCAAAACCGGTTATCTCTTTGCTGCGGGCGACTCGGTGACCACGGACAACTACTATCCGATGATGCTGACATCATATATCTATCCGCCAAACTACGGCGTAAGAAAGCTCGACCCGCACGGGGGATTCATGATAAACCCGGGCATCGGGATGAACATACTGGTTAGCGATAATTTCGGTTTTTACCTGGGGTTCGGGTACCGCTATCACCGGATAGGCTTCGACGGTGCCGATGATTATTCGCTTACGTACAACTACAACCGCCTCTCTATTGATATTGGTATAGTTTTCAAATAACAAAGCCATGAAAAAATATTTGTTCTTAGTTTCAGTCTTAGCCATTGCT
>JALVJU010000578.1 GCA_027034005.1 Marinilabiliaceae bacterium | reverse complement strand
ATGTAAAACCCTGAATTAAGCCTGGTGTAACCAGCAAAGCACAATCCCCAGAATTTCGCAAAAGAAAGTATCCGGATTTTCGCAAAGGAAAGTCCCCAGTTTAAAAAAAAAGAAGTGTTTTGTAGAAATACAAAATACATGAAAAATGATAAAAAAAGAGAAAATGCTTATGTGGTATGAAGTAAAAAAATTAAGAGAACAGGGCTATAGTAAAAGCCAGATATCCCGGAGAACGGGATTAGCGAGGAAGACAGTGAGGAAATATCTAAAGATGGGAGAGGATGAATTTCTTCAATGGATAAGCAGTCCTCGCAAGATGCCGTTAAAATTGGGACAATATATAGAATTTGTCCGCGAAGAATTAGAATGGTGTCCTGAGCTTTCGGCAGCACAAATAGAAGATCACCTGAAAGAACATTATTCTGATTTTCCTGAGATACACAGCAAAACGATATATAATTTGGTAAAGACAGTACGAGAGCGCTACAATCTGCCCAAACCCAAGATATCGGAACAACGCATTTTTGAGAAGGTACCTGAAACCGCCTATGGGCAACAGGCGCAGGTAGATTTCGGAGAGGCCTGGATGCAAACCGAAGACGAGAGGCGAAAGAAAGTATATTTCTTTGTTATGGTACTTAATCGTAGCCGGTATAAATACGTCCATTTCATTGAACATGCTTTCACGAGCCAAAGCTCGGTAGAAGCCCACAATTATGCCTTTGAATATTTTGAGGGAGTACCCAAAGAAATACTATACGATCAGGACAGTGTGTTTATTCACGATGAGAACCTGGGAGACTACCGGTTATCGGAAGGTTTTGGAGCATACTGTAAGACACAAAGTTTTCGACCGGTATTTTGTCGTAAATCAGACCCTCAAAGCAAAGGTAAAGTAGAAAATGCAGTAAAGTATATAAAGCAAAATTTTCTACGGGGGAGAAAGTTTAAAAACATTGAGATACTTCAAAGTCAGGCACTCGAATGGTTAGAAAGAACAGGGAACAAGAAAATTCATTCAGGGACAAAAAAAGTACCTGAAGAAAGCTGGAAAGAAGAGAAAAAACATCTTTTGCCAATAAAAAACAAAAACAGAACAGGCACTCAAAAACGGAGTTATAATGTACGAAAAGATAACACCATTGTTTATAAATCCAATTATTACAGTCTTCCGGCAGGTACATATAAAAAGCCCGGGACAAAAGTATTTTTAGAAGTAAAAGAAGATAAGATATACCTTTATTCAAGCAAGGATAAGCTTATTGCGACACATGGAATAAGTATAGGGAAAGGAGAGTATATACGCAACGCAAGCCACCAGAGAGATAAATCAGATACCTTGGAACAAATGCAAGAAAAGGTGTTAACTATTTTGGGACAAACAGAAACAGCCCGTGATTATTTAAAAAAACTACAAAAGGATAAGTCGCGATATTATCGTGATAATCTTCGAGAGATAATCAAACGGAATCCCGATTACGAACAAAATGTAATAGATGAAAGCATACTGACTTGTATTGAGGCCGGAGAATATAACGCATACGTTTTACTGAATGTAATGAATTCAAAAAACATTGAGATACAACAAAACGAACAAGTGCAGAAAAGTTTACAAACAATAAAAGAGTCATCGGCACAAAATGCCGTACACAGTACAGAAATGAAAGAAATGAAAGTGGAAAAAAGCAATATTAACAAATACGAAGAAATATTTTAAAAAAATGCGATTACAAGAAGAGATAAAACAATATGCCGATAAACTGCGTTTGACGTGGTTAAGAGACAATGTAACATCAAGTCTTCAGGCAGCCCAAATAGACAAACCTACCTATTTGGAATTTACTCATAAACTTTTACAACAAGAGGTTTTGCAACGTCAACGAACCGATTACGAGCGGCGATTGAAAATGGCGCAATTACCACCAAATCATAATTTAGACGATTATGATTTTAATTTTTCGGCAGGAATAACCAGACCCGAATTAAAACAATTAAGAGAATTGATATGGTTAGAACAAAACTACAATGTTATCCTGATGGGCCCATCGGGCACAGGAAAAAGTTTTATAGCCTCAGGGCTTGTATTCGATGCTGTAAAACAAGGATACAGAGCTTATTTTTTAACCATGGAAGACTTGGTTTCCATATTAAAGCTAAAAGAACTTACATCAACGGCTTTGAGCAAATACAACCGCTTGTTAAAGGCACACCTTATAGCCATAGATGACATAATGATGTTTCCAATAAAAAAGCACGAAGCTGTAGCCTTTTTCAACCTGATAAACCATCTTCACGAACGCAGTTCGGTAATCATCACAACCAACAAGTCGCCCAAGCAATGGGCAGAAACCCTCGACGATGAAGTGCTAACAACTGCCCTGCTTGACAGAATATTATTCCGCTGTGAGGTGGTTAAATTAAACGGAAACAGTTATCGTATGGAAAACAGAAAAAGAATTTTTTCAGATAAAATATCAGATAAAATAAAGGAGGGAAATCCAAGTGGATAGGGGTTAGTCCAAAGAAGTTTTTTCGGTCGCCTACGGCTCCCTTCAAAACTTCTTTGGACTAACCCCTAAAACAATTAAAATAATAATTATTTTTGGGGACTTTCCTTTGCGAAAATCTGGGGATTGCAAATTGCAATTTACAGACCTAAAAGGAC
>JALVJU010000577.1 GCA_027034005.1 Marinilabiliaceae bacterium | reverse complement strand
CTTGTAGGCCGTGTGTTCCTGCTGATATCATTCCCGGTTCAGATGACCACATGGCCAAAGCCGATGGCTAACGTGGGAACTTATCTGGATGCCACTACCGGAGCAACTCCTCTCAGCATAGTTAAGGAAGGACTTAAGAACGGGGATAAACTTTCGGATCTGCTGGCGCAGTTGCCATCGTTCACGGATATGTTTCTTGGTGAAATGGGCGGTTCAGCCGGTGAGGTGGCTGCATTGGCACTTCTGCTTGGATTTGCTTACATGCTTTACCGTAAGATAATAACCTGGCATATTCCGGTCACAGTATTGGGAACCATAGCCGTTTTTACCGGGTTACTTAACCTGGCAAATCCGGAAGAGTATGCAGGGCCGTTGTTCCATCTGCTTGCAGGAGGAGCAATGCTTGGGGCCATATTCATGGCAACCGATTATGTGACATCGCCAATGACGCGCAAAGGACAGATAATCTTTGGTGTGGGCATAGGAGTGATAACAGTGCTGATCAGGGTTTTTGGCGCTTATCCGGAAGGGATGTCTTTTGCCATACTGATCATGAACGCATTTGTGCCTTTGATCGACAGATATGTTAAACCAAAACGATTTGGAGAGAAAGTAAAATAGTTAATGTGAAATTCATCCGGGTCCTTCAGGCAATCGGTTGAATAAATAAATTCTAATAATATGGCAACAATTGAATCTTCACTCAAAAACATGCTCCTGACACTGTTTGTCATTACGGCCATTGCAGGAACATCTTTGGGTTTTGTATATAAATTGACGGAAAAGCCTATTGCAGCAGCAAAAGCCAGGAAACTTCAGGCAGCGATAAAAGAGGTTGTTCCCGGGTTTACCAATAATCCTGGTGATAATGTGTTGGAGGTTACTTCGGACGAAGGTCTGCCCATTAAACTTTATCCTGCGAAGAAAGACGGCAAGCTGATAGGCGTTGCTGTTGAAACAATGACAAACAAAGGTTTTGGCGGTAATGTGAAAATTATGGTCGGGTTTAAACCTGACGGTACGATAATAAATTACCAGGTCCTGGAACATCAGGAAACCCCGGGATTGGGAACCAAGATGGCAACATGGTTCAAGACCGACAAAGGGAACCAAAGTGTTCTTGGTAAAAATCCCGGAAAAAACAATCTTACCGTATCGAAGGATGGTGGAGAAGTTGATGCCATTACGGCAGCAACTATCAGTTCCCGTGCATTCCTTGATGCTGTGAGGGTAGGATATGAAACATTAAAGAAAAATGAAGCTAAGCTTGAGGAAGGAGGTGCCAAATGAATCAATGGAAAAACTTCACAAAAGGCTTTTTTAAGGAAAACGCCGTATTTGTATTGTTGCTGGGTATGTGCCCCACACTTGGTGTTACATCATCAGCCATTAACGGTCTGGGAATGGGGCTTGCCACTACTTTTGTACTGGTAATGTCAAACCTGGTTATTTCCCTGATTAAGAACCTTGTTCCTGAGAAGGTGAGGATACCTGCATTTATCGTTGTTATCGCAACTTTCGTTACTGTTGTTCAGATGCTGATGCAGGCATACACTCCTGCCCTGTACAACTCGTTAGGACTGTTCATCCCCTTGATAGTTGTGAACTGTATCGTTCTTGGACGCGCCGAGGCATTTGCATCAAAGAACAGTGTTGGTTCATCTATCGTTGACGGCCTGGGAATGGGACTTGGCTTTGCAATGGCGCTTACCATGCTTGGTTCTGTTCGTGAACTACTCGGCAGCGGCAAGCTGTTCAACTACACCATCTATCCTGAAGATTACGGAATGCTGGTCTTCATCCTTGCTCCCGGAGCTTTTATCGCTCTAGGTTACATGATTGCAGTTATCGACAAAATGAAAAAAGCTTAAAATATAGATCATGGAATATGTAATAATTATTGTATCGGCGATATTTGTTAACAACGTCGTTTTAAGTCAGTTCCTTGGTATTTGTCCTTTCCTTGGAGTATCAAAGAAACTAAGTACCGGGCTTGGTATGGGAGGCGCTGTTACTTTTGTTATGATAGTGGCAACGCTTGTTACATGGTTGGTTCAGAAACTGATCCTTGAACCTTTTAATGTCACTTACCTGCAAACTATCAGCTTCATACTGATAATTGCAGCATTAGTGCAGCTGGTGGAGATAGTCCTTAAAAAGGTGAGCCCGCCGTTGTATCAGGCACTCGGGGTATTCCTGCCGTTGATAACAACAAACTGTGCAATCCTTGGTGTGGCTATCCTTACTATCCAGAAAGATTTTGATCTTATCGAATCTGTTGTGTTTGCAGGCTCCACTGCTATCGGTTTTGCACTGGCACTTGTTCTGTTTGCCGGAATTCGTGAGCAGCTTGACCTTGCCGATGTGCCTAAAGGCATGAAAGGTACTCCTATAGCACTTGTTACAGCAGGTTTGCTTGCCCTTGCTTTCATGGGATTTGCCAACCTGGTGTAAGAACAAAAACATAAAAAATATAAAGAGTACAGCAGAAGCTTTCATGTTTCTGCTGTATTTTTTTTGTGCTATTGGGTTCGGGGTTTATTGTAAGAGGTCTTTTGATTTAAATACCTCATTTAACCGCTTAAATAACGGGAACGGTGAATACGAATTTTGTACCTTTCTCCAACTCTGGTTCTACCCGGATCTTTCCTCCAAGGTATTCCACATATGCTTTTGTAATTGCGAGCCCCAGTCCGGTGCCGCCATGTTTTGCAGTGTTGTTTTTCGATTGCCGGAAACGGTCAAAGATATTTTCCATATGGTCAGGGTCAATTCCCTGTCCTGTGTCTTCAACAGAACATATTAGTTCATTCCCGTTCTTTTTATATTCCATCTTTACAGTGCCTGAATCTGTGAATTTTATGGCATTGGATAGCAGGTTTGTCAATATCTGACGCATCTTAATCTCATCAGTATTGATCCAGGCATCTTTGTCGTCCGGCTTATCATTTATGATAATAAGTTCGATCCCTTTTTCCTCGGCTTGTATCTTGAAGAACGAATACAGGCCGATGAAAAGGTCGTAAATATTGAATTTAGATTTGTTTACAACTACCTGTCCAGCTTCGATCTTGGAAATGTCGATAATATCGTTGATTATATTTAGCAGCTGATTTGAACTTTGTTTTATCAGTTTAATATATTCGTGACGGTCCTCTCGTGATAATCCTTCAATGTTGAGAAGATCGGTAAAGCCAACAATTCCGTTCATGGGAGTTCTTATTTCATGGGACAGATTGGCCAGGAATGCAGACTTTAACCGGTCGCTCTCCTCCGCTCTCTCTTTGGCATCCCGCAGTTCCTTTTCCATAATGACATGTTCCCTGATGGCCCTGGCTAGTTTAAGGTTGTTGTACCCCAGTGTAGACAGCTCATTCGAGAGTACTGACAGCAAGTTGATCACCTTTTCAAATTGCTGGTCATTGAACTTCGGTGAACTGTGAAATAGATCTTTTGCCTGTTGGATATCTACGCCTAAAGGAGTAAGATAATCTTTCAGGTCTTTTAATTTATAACTTTCGGGTATTACCTGGCCGATGATCCATGTGCCTACGCGCCGTCCTTCCACCACAATTGTAGCAAATGCATCAACAAAACTGCAGGTAAGGCAATTAATATATGAAGGTTCAGTATCGCTACCCATTCTGTCACGCAACAGTTCAGCTGTTTTATGGCAAAGGGTTTTCCCCTTTTCAGTTGCGTTGATCAGTTCACAAATCTTATTTTTACTTGCAGGTGTTGTTACCGGCTTCCCGTCAATGTCGGCAAAATAGGAGGAAACTCCCAGTGCATCAACCATGGCATCCTGAAGTTTCTGTAGCTGGTTTACATCAAAAAGTTCCTTCAAAGAAAATTGATCGATCTCTTTTGACGGGGATAAAAGCAGTTCCAGCCTCTTCTTTAAAAAGTTTTCCCTCTCCTTCAGGAGGCGGTACGATTTTTTGACATTGCTTATGTCACGAAAGATAACGACGACCAGGTTGTCGTTGTTTATCACAACCCTGCTTATTCTTATCTCCGCATAGAAGCGTGATCCGTCAGGCCGCTTTACCAGGTATTCATTTAGAAAGATTGAAGTCTCATTTTTATTAAAAAACCTGTCGTTTATTTCTTTCAATGAAGCTTTTTCTTCTTCCGGAGATAATTCTTCTCCTGTCAGTCCCAGAAGATCGCTCTTTTTACAACGGAATAATTCTAAAGCTTTATCACTGCAATCCATGCAAACGCCGTTCTCAAAGATCAGGATAGAGTCATTAGCAGTATGAAACAAAGACTGATATAATTGCTCTTTTTGAAATAATGATGTCTCATTCCTGTATCTCAATATGAGGTTTGCAATATTCCTTGCTGCAAATTGCAGGTTATTGATATCGATAAGCTGCCATTCTTTTTCTTGTTTTACATACTCAACTCCAAGGTAGCCCTTATTCTTATCGCTCAGAATTATTGGAAGTATAATGTAAGATCTCACATCCCATTCTGCCATTAACCGTATTTCCCTCTTAGCTTCTTCAGGAAGGTCATTGATATTGTTGACGACCAGTACCCTTTCTTTAAATATCTTGTTCATTGACCATTCCACATCAGCCAGATTCAAAGATTCATTTTCCCCGCCATACCCATGCACATCATCGCTGAACCATTCTGCCAGTTTTAAAAGTTTGCCTGACTCTTCCTCTGTAGTATAAACATAAGTTCTGTCACATTTGAAAAAATTACCTATAAGCCGAAGAGATTCCTTTATGAGTTCCGGGACTTCATTAGTGCTGATGGAGTTATTTGTCTCAACTATGCGGTATAAAAGATCACGAAAGCTTAACACCTCATTCAGAATATGAGAGTCGTTGTCATCGCCGTTGTAATCCGTAAATGTGAGGATTAATACCTCTTCATTTCCAAATGCCCCTTATGTAAATCTAACATTAAAACTTCTTTGGATTTCTGGCAGACCTTTTTTAAGATGAACAGTAATATTTCTGTTTATTCCCTTTTCAGCCGATTCTGCGATCTTTTCGTAAGGTAGGTCGATAAAGTATTCAGAAATGTCTTTTAGTGAAGAATAATCATCTTTGATGTCTAAAAGTTCTTTAGCTGAAGTATTTTGATAGACCAAACGATTAAGGCCGTTTATGTCGAATACGAAAACGGGAATTGGGATATGATCGTAAGCAATGAAATTATCCGGTTTAAACGGCATTTGATATTTAATGAAAGTGATGTGTAAAATTAAATAAAAATAATAACATTAAGTTTAGCCTGCGTGCATTAAAATTATGATTGGAAATGTGGTTAATTGATGCCGGTATGTCGTTTAACTCTTTTAATTTAATCACTTGCAGGTCACAGAGATAAAATTAAAAGTTATTTTTTTGAAAAATAATAATTGTTTTTAACAACAATCTTTATAATATTACGTACTGTTAACAGGACAACCCGGCCTCAATCTTTTTTTTAATATTTAACCGAAACAAAAAATGTCGAAAACGAACATTTATACAAAAGTATTGTCTTTATCTTCAATGATCATTGCAACAGTGATGGTTGTACATTTATTTATTTTTTCATCAACTCCGGAGACTTTATCTGAAAGCAAAGCCAGGCCTGGTGAATATGCCATATATTCCCTGACAATTCCTGATTCACTTACATTTGCAGGTGAAAGGGTGCCAATAGACAGAAATGATGTTAAAGAGAGCCTGGACAGAGAGTTACTGATAAACACTTACTGGCAGTCACAGACATTACTTTTCATAAAACGTGCGAACCGTTTCTTCCCGATAATCGAACCCATACTGAAAGAGCAAGGGGTGCCGGAGGATTTTAAATACCTTGCCGTCATCGAAAGTGGATTGATGCCAAGGTCTGTTTCTCCTGCAGGTGCTGCAGGGATATGGCAGTTCATGAGGACTACTGCGAGAGAGTACGGTCTTGAAGTGAACCGTGAAGTAGATGAAAGGTACAATATTGAAAAAGCTACTGCAGCGGCATGTAAATATTTTAAGAAAGCATATAAACATTACGGAAACTGGACCCTTGCGGCGGCTTCATATAATGCAGGCAAAACCGGCATCTCAAAGCAACTGACGCGCCAAAAGACAGATAACTACTATGACCTTCTTCTTGGAGAAGAGACAGGCAGGTATGTTTACCGTATAATTGCCGTCAAAGAGATACTTTCTTCTCCTGACAAGTACGGATTTCATGTAGACAAAAAAGATCTTTATCCTCCATACAATACGGTAGCTTATGAGATAAAAGGTCCTGTGAAGAACTTTGCGGATTTTGCCAAAGAACATAACCTTTCGTACAAAGTATTCAAGGATATCAATCCCTGGTTAAGGGAAACATACCTTACTAATGCTTCCCGTAAGAAATATGTAGTTAAGATACCGAACAATTAATTTCTATAAAATCCATCGGATGACTCTCTTTTGGCTCAAGATTAGTTATCCGATGAATCTCACCAGGCCTTAAGACTGCCGACCCACCTTCCAACTTCGAGCTTCGAGCTTCCGGCTATTTCCTATCCCAGCAGTCCTCTTACTATCTTTGATATCTCGCCGCCATCGGCTTTGCCGGCAAGTTTTTTTGTGGCTATGCCCATGACCCTGCCCATATCCTTCATGGAGGATGCGCCTGTTTCGGCGATGATATCTTTTACGGCTGCCTCTATCTCTTCCCGGCTCATTGGCTCAGGGAGGTATTTGCTGATAATCTTGACCTCGGCAAGCTCTTTTTCGGCAAGCTCGGTTCTTCCTTCTTTCTGGTAGATAGCAGCTACATCATTGCGCTGCTTGACCATCTTCTGCATTATTTTTATGGCATCCTCCTCCGAAACATCGCCGGAACTGCCCTTTGCCGATTTTGCCTCAATTAATTCTTTCTTGATAGCCCTTAATGCCTCCAGTGCCACTTTATCCTTGGCCTTCATGGCATTCTTGATGTCTTCTGTTATCTTATCTGAAAAGTTCATTGTTCTGTTTTTGTTGACCGAAATTAATTTCTATCACTGTTGTAGTCAGTCCACATTGTCATGTAGGTACGGATTGTCTTTCCTTATGGTGATGCCTTCGTCGGGGTCATTCGACAGGGTGAACCTGCTCACTTTCTCGTTACTGACCTGTTTTTTTACTTTAGTGTTGTTACTGCCTACCGGAAATCCTCTTCTTTTGTATGCGGGGATATTTTCCAGTTCTTCTATCAGCTTCTCATTCTCGATATCCTCTGCTTTCATCGAAGCCGGATTTACAGGGGGTGTTACTGGCTCGTATCCTCCTGAATATTTCGGGATGTCACCGGTTGCAGGTTTCTTAGCACTGCTTGATTTTATCACCGGATTGTAAAGCTCTTCGATCTCCTTTTGCTTTCTCTCTTTTTCTTCCCTGATGTTAAAAGTTATGGTAGCTCCCGGCCCGAGTTCATCTTCCGGAGTATTACCTGTTTCAGCAGTTGGTTCCTGTGTTTCTTCGGTTTCTTCCGGCTGGTTGCCGGTTACCACATTGCCGTCACTGTCGATGGTGATAACTGTTTTGTTTGACTCCGGTTTTTGTTTGATAGTGCCGAAGTTATCTTCATTCGAGTCATAGTCATAGCCAAAGCCTGTTGCGATTATGGTTACGTTGACCTTCTTCTCCAGTCTGGGATCGATACCTGTACCCCAGATTATAGAGGCATTAGAGCCAACTATGCTTTGAACATAATCGGTTATTTCGCCCACCTCGTCCATGGTTATCTCCTCTTCACCGGAAGTGATGTTCAGAAGAATATTTTGTACTCCGGCGATATCGTAGTTGTTCAGGAGCGGTGATTCAAGTGCGGCCTGAATGGCATCGATGGCACGGTTTTCGCCTTCGGCAGATGCAGAGCCCATGATGGCAACACCGCTGTTCTTCATCACTGTTTCCACATCGGCAAAGTCAACGTTGATGTAGCCGTGAACGGTGATTATCTCAGCTATGCCCTTGGCAGCAGTGGACAGGACATCATCGGCCTTTGAAAAGGCGTTGGACAGTTTAAGGTCGCCGTACATCTCTCGTAGCTTCTCATTGTTGATGATTAGAAGTGCATCGACGTGCTGTTTTATCTCTTTAATGCCTTCAAGGGCCTGCATGATCCTTCTTTCACCCTCGAATTTAAAAGGAATGGTAACTATGCCCACCGTGAGTATTCCCATCTCGTGGGCAGCCTTTGCAATGATAGGTGCGGCACCTGTTCCTGTTCCCCCGCCCATTCCGGCAGTCACGAACACCATCTTGGTGTTGTCCTCAAGAACAGCGATAATGTTGTCCAGGTTCTCGATGGCAGCCTGTTTGCCTGTTTCCGGCTTGTTGCCTGCCCCCCGTCCTTCGGTCAGGGTTTCTCCTAACTGTATCTTTACCGGCACCGGACTGTTGTTCAATGCCTGACGGTCGGTGTTGCACACAACGAAATTAACGTCCTGAATACCTTTGTTGAACATGTAGTTCACGGCATTTCCCCCGCCTCCTCCGACGCCGATAACCTTGATTATCGATGACCTCTCTTCCGGTATCTCAAAATTTATCAAATCCTCTTCCATCACAATACAGTTTGATTTTATTACATATCAGAATCCCTGTCATCGAAAATAGAAGCCAGTCCGTTCTGGATGCCGTCGAGCACTCCTTCGAACAGGTTCCCCATTCCTGAATCCGGGTCTTTTTTCTTCTTTTTCTTTTTGCTGCTCCTCCTGCTTCTTGATGTAGCTTCTTTGGCCTCTTTCGCATTTGTTTTAGGTTCAACATCGGGGAACAATTCAGGTTCTCCTATCGAACTTGTCTGTTTGTGCATTGCACTTAACAACAGTCCTATACTTGTTGAGTACATTGGCATGTGGGCCTTTTCGGGTATGTTGCCGTCAAGGAGCCTGTCGGGCAGGCCTACCCTCACATCAAGTGCTGTCCTCAGTTTTATCAGGTCAGAGATGTTTTTCAGCAGTGCCCCGCCGCCGGTGACAACTATTCCGGCTCCCAGTTTGTGGTAGTAACCTGATTTTTCTATCTGGATAGAAACAAGGTCGATAATCTCTTCCATCCTTGCCTGGATAATGTAGGCCAGGCTTTTTGCCGATATCTCTTTTGCTTCCCAGCCCTCGTTGAGTGCAGGTATTGCAAATACCATGTCTTCACGCTCGCGTTCGCCAATGGCGCCTCCAAACTGCACTTTAAGTGCTTCGGCCTGTTTGTAAAGAATGGAGCATCCCTCTTTTATGTCCGATGTGATGACATTCCCTCCGAAAGGTATCACAGCTGTGTGGCGGATAATTCCGTCGTAAAATACGGCAACATCGGTTGTTCCGCCACCTATGTCAACAAGCACTACGCCTGCCTCTTTTTCATCATCGGTCAGTACACTGTGCGAAGACGCCAGCGGTTCCAATATCATTCCCTGCAGTTCAAGGTTTACCCGTTTTATACACTTCTGAATGTTGTTGACCGATGCAATGCGCCCGAGGACAATGTGAAAATTCCCCTCGATATGCCGTCCTGACATTCCTACAGGCTGCTTGACTCCGGTCTCATGATCCACCTTGTAATCCTGCGGTATTACATGCATTATTTTTTCACCTGCATCTATCAGCATGTTGAAGTTGTCGTGGTACAGCTGGTCGATGTCGGCCTGGGTAATTTCCGAGCTGCCGGTTATGTAACGGGATACTTTGTTTTGCAGGCTCCTGATGTGCTGGCCTGCTATCCCTACATAAACCTTTTCGAGTTTAATGTTCAGGTGTTGTTCAACTTTTGTACGTACATTCTGAATTGCAGAGACGGTCTCTTCAATATTCAGAACAACACCCCGCTTGACACCGGTTGAGGGCACACTTTCCATTCCGAGAAGTTCTATCTTCCCGTCTTGCATTTTACGCCCCACGACGGCAACAATCTTTGTTGTTCCAATATCAATAGCTGCAATTAGATTTGATTCACCGGTCATAATTTAATTTACTTTAGAGCAGACAACCTGTCCGTTATATTTTAAACTTACTTTATTGTACAAATTCCATTCTCTTGCATCCCATCCGTTCTGGTACAGGGCTTTTAGGTTCCTGAATTTTGTCTCCATCCTGTCCGCCCCTCCGAACTCTATCTTGTGGTCGCCCACACGAGGGATAAGTATGAACTCACCTTTTTTGTCCACATATATCTGTTCTATCTGTGACCTCCAGAAAGGGTCATCATTGATGAACATTGCCAGATGGAAAAGGTCTTCCCTGTTTTTCAATTTGTTGATGTAGCCGTTTGCTACAAGAACATGTGCCGTATGCTTGGTTGACAGGGGCATTTTGTTTCCGTCCTCGTCAAGGTAACATGAACCGCTTCTGTCGAACACCCTTAACACCGGCTCCTTTTGTTTTATGTCAACATGCAATATCCCGCTTAGGGTGTAAAACACCTCACAGTTTTTAATGGCAGGATATTTTTCAAAAAAATGCTCCATCTCCTCCGTGTTTATCTTGTCAAGAGGCTTGCCGAGAATGTCAGGATACTTTTCCAGTACTACATCCTTCACCTCCTGCGCACTGATAAACCTGTTTGCAACACTGTCACTTATCTCTGATTCAATTCCCCTGCACAACGTCTTGTGCTTATCGTAAGACACAAAAGCCAACATTACCGGAAAATAGACCAGTATGGCACCCACTCCTAATGTTTTCAATACCCTTTTCATTTTACACCAACCCCAATCTGCTTAAAGATAGTCGATTCACAATAATTGACATTTATGTAAAACAGCTTTTTTATTAACAATTTGTTCATAACTTGAGCGATTTTCGCAATTTCTCTTCAAGAACAGGAACGAGGCTGTCGATATTACCTGCTCCCATTGTTAGAAGAATATCAGGTTTGTCACTCATTATCAGTTCGAAAATATTTTCCTCATCACATAAAAACACCTCTTTGTTCTTCATCTTTCCTTTTATTAAATCCGATTCCACGCCCGGTATGGGAAGTTCCCGTGCCGGATAGATATCCATCAGATAAACTTTATCGACCGCATCCAGCTCTTCGGCGAATTCCTTTGCAAAATCTTTGGTGCGGCTGTAAAGGTGCGGCTGGAACACCACATGTATATTCTTCCCCGGATAGATAGTTTTTACCGATGCGATGGTTGCTTTTATCTCCGCCGGATGATGCGCATAGTCATCAATTAAAATGAACTCTTTGCTCTTTATCACATATTCGAATCTTCTGCGTATCCCTTTGAACGTTTTCAGCCCGTTGCGAAGTTCTTGTTCCGAAACGCCGCCGGAGAGAGCGAGGGCAGAGGCAGCTATCGCATTTTCCACATTCAGCAGTCCCGGAATCCCGAGAACAAGGTCTTTTATCGTTCCGAAAGGACTGTTCAAAGTAAACCTGTACTTGTCGCCCACAAGCTCAATGTCTGTTGCATAGAAATCACACTTTTCATTCAGGTGGTATGTGAACCTGACGCTTTCGGCAGGTACGGGAATGTTGTCCAGACCTTTTTTCAGTATCAGGGTGCCGCCCGGACGTGTAAGCATTGCAAACTCTTTGAACGACCGTGTCAGGTGTTTTTTATCACCGTAGATGTCGAGGTGGTCGGCATCCATCGATGTTATCACCGACAGGTAGGGAGACAGATGCAGAAATGACCTGTCGAACTCATCTGCTTCGAGGACAACAAATGGAGATTTATCCGAATGCAGGTAATTTGTCCCGTAATTTTTAGAAATGCCGCCGATGAATGCAGAACAGCCGATCTCGGAATTTGTGAACAGGTGGGCCGTGAGCGTTGAAATGGTCGTTTTGCCGTGCGTGCCTGCAACGCATACTGCATCTTTGGTTTTTGATATGAGCCCGAGTACTTCGGCACGTTTCTTTATGTCAAAATCATTCTCGCGAAAATAATTTAGCTCTTTGTTGAAAGACGGGATGGCAGGAGTGTAAACAACGAGCGAGTCATCGGGATAAATATTCAGGCTTTTGATGTAGCCAATGTCTTCATTGTAGTGGATAGTCATTCCTTCGTTCCCAAGCTGCATTGTAAGTTGCGTTCGTGTGCGGTCATATCCGTACACAAATATGCCGTGACTATGGAAAAAGCGGGCGATGGCGCTCATGCCAATGCCGCCTATCCCGATGAAGTATGCATACTTTAGTTTACTAATATCCACGTTCTGTGCTTTATTTTTGTACTAATTTCAAAACCTCTACTGCTATCTTTTCCGATGCGTCAGGCCTGGCATGCTTTAAGATGTTTTTGCTGAGCTTTTCCAACAGTGCACTGTCTTTGAGCATCTCAACCGCCTTGCCTATCAAAGTGTCTGTTTCATCGTCATTCACCATCAGTGCTGCTTCGTCATCGACCATCACTTTTGCATTTTTTGTCTGATGGTCCTCTGCCACGTTTGGGCTTGGCACAAAGATGGCAGGTTTGCCGGCAATGGCTATCTCGGAAACGGAGAGTGCTCCTGCCCGGGATATAACCACATCAGCCACCGCATAAGCATAGTCCATCCTTTTGATGAAATCGTGAACTTTTATGTTGTTGCCTGTTTTACCAACATGCTCTTTAAGTTCGTCAAAATAGAATTTTCCGGTCTGCCAAAGCAGTTGTATATCTGTAGGAAGCTCTTTCAGTCCGTTCTTTATGCCGTTGTTCACGCTGTGGGCGCCAAGGCTTCCTCCGATTACAAGAATAGTATTCTTGCCTGCATCAAGGCCAAAATGTTCAAGAGCTTCTTTTTTGTCTGTTTTTTCCGTTATGTCCTGCCTTACCGGGTTGCCTGTCAGTACGATTCTTTCGGCAGGGAAAAACCTCTCCATGCCGGGATAAGCCACACAGATGGTACTGGCTTTTTTTGCCAGAATCTTGTTGGTTATGCCCGGATATGAATTTTGTTCCTGCAGCAGGCATGGGACACTCGAGCCCGAAGCAACCCGAAGCACGGGGCCGCTTGCATATCCACCAACACCCACGGCCACATCAGGTTTGAATTTTTTCACAACCTTTCGGGCCTGCATCATCCCCGCTATCAGTTTGAAGGGAAACAGCAGGTTTTTTGCTGTGAGCCTACGTTGCAGGCCGGCAACGGTAAGGCCGGTGATTTTGTAACCTGCAGCCGGCACTTTCTCCATCTCCATTTTTCCTTTTGCCCCCACAAAAAGAATATCCGCATCCGGGACAGCTTTTTTCAGGGCATTAGCAATCGCTATTGCAGGGAAAATGTGTCCTCCTGTACCGCCGCCGCTTATGATTATTTTCACTGTTTAAGTTTTTTGTTTGTTAATCTTCAGTTGTCTCAGTTACTTCTGCCGTTTGTGCACTGTCTGTTCCATCTTTTTTTTCCTTAACGTATCTACTAACGCTCAGGATCATGCCTATGGCAAGACATGAAAAAAGTATCGATGTTCCGCCCATGCTTACCAAGGGCAGTGTTTGTCCTGTAACGGGAAACAATCCTACCGCAACCCCCATGTTGACCATTGCTTGAAGCACCAGTGTGAGGGTCAGTCCCACTACGAGCAGGGCAGGGAATACCTTGTCGCTCACCCTGACGATAATTCCGGCACGATACAATAAAACCATGTATGCAAGCAGAACAAAAAATCCTCCTATCAAACCAAACTCCTCAACGATGATGGCAAAAACAAAATCGCTGTAGGGGTGGGGCAGAAAATATCTTTGAAGGCTGTTGCCGGGGCCCTGTCCGAAAAGTCCTCCGTTAACTATTGCCAGTTCCGATTTGGATGCCTGGAAGTTGGAACCGGCAGTTGCGGTTTTTATCGTGTCGTTACCAAGGATGAACCGCATTGAATCTGCAAACCAGTTATGGCTGTCTCCCAAGAAAGTCAGTATCCTTATCCTCCATGTTCCTGCACGGTGGAAGATAGAGAATTCGGACAGGAACCTTGACATTACAAGCATCAGCAGGAAAAATCCCACTACGATGAGAACCGTGTAAAACAGATATTTGAACGGTACGCGCCCGATGAACATCATGATCATGCTGGCTCCTCCAATGAGTATCGCTGTTGAGAGGTCTTCGGTGAAGATAAGGCCAATGATAATGCCAATGGGAAGGAGGAACTGTAACAGGTAAATCCTTGGAGTTATTTTTTCTTCCTGATGAATGGCCAGGGCCTTGGCAAGATATATCATCAAAGCGATCTTTGCGAATTCCGACGGCTGGAAAGTAAGCCCGACTATGGGCAGGGTTATCCAGCGGTTCGCATTGTTGAGGTTAGTCCCCGATATCAGTGCAATGACAAGCAGGATAACAGCGATTGCCAGCATCAGTACCGATACCCTTGAAAACCATTTGTAGGGTATCTTGTGGATGATGACGATAAGCCCGATGCCCATGGAAAGGAAAACAGCATGACGGAACAAAAAGTAGAATGCGCTTCCGGAACTGTGGCGCACAGCAAGGTTCCCGGTAGCACTGTAAATCACTAGCATCGACATTATCGACAATGCAGCGATAACATACCAGATTATCCTGTCGCCTTTAAAATGTTTTCTCAGAAGTTGTTCCATTTTCATCTTTAGCTTTAATGTTTTTACAGTCTTCTTACAAACTCCTTGAACATATGTCCGCGGTGCTCGTAGTTATTGAACAGGTCGAAACTGGCACATGCCGGCGAGAGTAGTACAACATCGCCTTTGGTCCCTGCCTTGTATGCCGACCTTACAGCCTCTTTCATAGAATGGGCCTCGATCACCTGCGGGACAATGTCCTTAAAGTAGTCCACAAGTTTTGAGTTGTCTTTGCCCAGGCAGATCAGTACTTTCACCTTTTCCCTGACAATATCTTCCAGTTCTGAATAATCGTTGCCCTTATCGGTACCGCCGGCTATCCATATCACAGGACTGTCCATGCACTCAAGGGCATACCATGCGGAGTTCACGTTGGTGGCCTTGGAGTCGTTTATGAATTTTATTCCGCGCACAGAGGCCACTCTTTCCAGCCGATGCTCAACCCCTTTGAAGCTGGCTAGGCTATCGCGGATGATCTTCTTTCGTATTTTCAGAACATGTGAAACAATCCCCGCGGCCATGGAATTGTATATGTTATGGCGTCCCGTAAGTGAAAGTTCATGTGCAAAAAAGCTCATAGGATCATTTTTATAGTTAATGACTATCTCGTCGTTTTTCAGATAAGCCCCCTCCTTAACGACCGTGTTAAGGGAGAATGGCAATTTGTATGCTGTTATGCTATGTTTGTCAATATTTTCGGTTATGTTTTCATTGTCCATACAGTAGATGAATTTATCTTCAGGTGTCATGTTTTGTGCGATCCTGAATTTTGAATCGATATATTTCTGCATGTCATGGTCGTACCTGTCGAGGTGGTCAGGGGTGATGTTAAGTAAGATCGCGATATCGGCTTTGAAATCATACATTCCGTCAAGCTGAAAACTGCTCAGCTCGATCACCCACCATTCGGGGCTTAACCCTGATGCCACCTGTCTCGCAAAACTTATTCCCACATTGCCTGCCAGAGCTGCATCTGTTCCTGCCTCTTTCAGGATGTGGTGGATCAGCATGGTAGTCGTTGTTTTGCCGTTGCTTCCGGTTACACATATCTTTTTCCCTTCGGCATATTTCCCGGCAAATTCTATCTCGGAGATAACGGGGATGCCTTTTTCTTTCAGTTTTTTTATCAACGGGGCATTGTCCGGAATGCCCGGACTTTTGACAACAGTACCGGCATTCAGGATCAGTTCCTCCGAGTGCTTCCCTTCCTCAAAGCTGATGTTGTTGTCTGTAAGCTCTTTTTTGAAATTCTCCTTAATGCTTCCCATGTCGGAAACGAACACATCCCAGCCATGCATAATGCCGAGAAGGGCGGATCCTGTTCCGCTTTCTCCTGCTCCAAGTATGACAAGTCTCTTTTTCATTTCCTTTTTGGTGTTTTTATTTTATCTGATCTTAAGAGTGACTACGGTTAGGATAGCAAGCACAATGCCGATTATCCAGAAACGGGTCACTATCTTAGGTTCTGCATACCCTTTTTTCTGATAATGGTGGTGCAAGGGGGCCATCAGGAATATCCTGCGCCCTTCACCATATTTTTTCTTTGTGTACTTGAACCATCCCACCTGCATCATCACAGAAATGTTCTCCACCAGGAAGATGCCGCAAAGGATGGGAATTAGCAGTTCCGTGCGGATGGTGATTGCATACACAGCAATGATCCCTCCCAGGGTAAGGCTTCCGGTATCGCCCATGAAAACCTGTGCCGGATATGAGTTGTACCATAAAAATCCTACTGTGGCACCGATGAATGCACCCATGAAAACCACAAGTTCCTCAGAGAACGGGATGTAAAGTATGTTCAGGTAGCTTGCATAGATGATGTTTCCCGACAGGTATGCAAATACCCCCAGCGTGGACCCCACTATCGCCGAGGTGCCTGTCGCCAGGCCATCAAGCCCGTCCGTCATGTTCACTCCGTTGGAAACAGCCGTGATGATGAATATCACTGCGAGCACAAAAACTATCCAACCGTATTTCTTTGCTTTATCGCCGAGAAAGCCAAGCAGGGATGAGTAGTCGAATTTGTTGTTTTTGAAGAAAGGCACTGTTGTTATGGCACCTTTGATGTCTTGCATCTTAGGTATTTCAACTTGTTTCCCTGCCTCATTGGTGATGGTAACAGTCTCGCCCGGCACCCGTTCCCTGATGATCACATCGTTGCTCAGGTAAAGGGTCAGGCCCACTATCAGGCCAAGGCCTATCTGTCCCACTATCTTAAACCTTCCGGCAAGTCCCTCTTTGTCTTTTTTGAAAACCTTGATGTAGTCATCGATAAAGCCGATGGTCCCGAGCCAGATTGTCGTGATTATCATCAGTATGATGTAAACATTTTCAAGTTTTGCAAAAAGCAGGGTGGGGATGAGTATCGCACCAATGATTATCAGTCCGCCCATGGTAGGAGTACCTACTTTCTGGTACTGGCCTTCAAGGCCGAGGTCGCGCACCACTTCTCCTATCTGTTGCCTTTGAAGGCGTTTTATGATCTTTTTGCCGAAAATTGTTGAGAACCACAATGAAAAGATCACTGCCATGCCTGTGCGGAATGAGATGTACTGAAACATTCCCGCTCCGGGAAAATCCAGTCCTTCAAGATATTTAAACAGATAGTAGAGCATGATATTTTATTTTTGTGCGAATATGTTCCTGATTATTTCCCTGTCGTCGAAGTGGTGGCGTACTCCTTTCACCTCCTGGTATGTTTCGTGTCCTTTGCCTGCTATCAAAATGATATCTCCGGGACGGGCAACCATGTAGGCCGTTTTTATGGCTTCTTCACGGTTGGTTATCGATATCACTTTTATCTTCTCCTTAAAAGGTACTCCCTCCATCATATCTTTGATGATCTGTTCAGGGTCTTCACTCCTCGGGTTGTCGGAAGTTAGTATCACTTTCGAACTGCCCCTGACTGCCTCGGCTGCCATCAACGGCCTTTTGGTTTTGTCACGGTCGCCGCCGGCACCAACTACTGTGATGATCTGTTGGTCGAAATTCCGTATCTCGTTTATCGTTTCTATCACGTTCTTTAGTGCATCGGGTGTGTGGGCGTAGTCAACCACTGCAGTGATGCCTTCATCAGAGCGTATGGTCTCGAACCTGCCGTCCACGGGCTTTAGCTTGCTGAGCTGTATGAGCACATCCTCTTTGTCGTGCCCGAGAAGTGTGGCTGCACCGTAAACGGCAAGCAGGTTCTGGGCGTTAAAATACCCTATGAACGGTGTCCATACTTCATGGCCGTCGATGTTAAGCTGCATTCCCTCGAACATATTCTCTATGATCTTTCCCTTGAAATCGGCCACTTCGCGTACCGAATAGGTGTAAACGGAAGCTTTTGTGTTCTGTACCATCACCATTCCGTTCTTGTCGTCAGCATTAACTAGGGCAAAGGCATCCTTGCCGAGGTTGTTGAAAAATGCCTTTTTAGCTTCAATGTATGCCTTGAAAGTCTTGTGATAATCAAGATGGTCGTGGGTGATGTTGGTGAAGATACCACCTGCAAAGTCCAGCCCCGCTATTCTTTTCTGATGAATGGCGTGTGAGCTGACCTCCATGAAACAGTAGGTACACCCTTTGTCCACCATCTCTTTCATCACTTTGTTCAGTGTCACTGCATCGGGAGTGGTATGTGTGGCAGGAATCTTTTCGCCGTCGATGTAGTTGGTCACGGTAGAAAAAAGCCCGGCTTTGTGGCCGAGTAACCTTGTGATCTCATACAAAAGTGTCGCGATGGTTGTTTTGCCGTTCGTGCCTGTAACTCCCGTCAGCTTTAAGTTTGAAGAGGGATGATCGTAAAAGGCAGATGCCATCAGTCCCAGTGCTTCGGCGCTGTCTTTGACCCGTATGCAGATTGCATCACCCGGAATATTTTCCGGCATTGTTTCACAAACCACAGCCTTGCAGCCTGCATCGAAAACGTTCTTAATGTAGTTGTGTCCATCTGCCTGCGTGCCTTTCATGGCAACAAAGAGAGTGTCAGCACCTGCTTTTCTCGAATCAAAAACGATCTCCGAGATAAGATGGTCAGCATCTCCTTGTCTGGAAACAACTATTACGTCTGCGAGTATGTCTGATAATCTTTTCTGCATCATCCCAAGGTTAAAATTATCCGTTGCCCTTTTCTGAACCTGTCTCCCGGTGTGAGCGACTGTGAGCGTACCCGGCCTGCTCCCCTGATGCTCACTTTCAGTCCTGCATTCTCAAGGAGGCTGATCGCATCTTTGGCGCCCATGCCTTTGACATTCGGCACCAGGCCATCCGTGAATTTCTTCGGTTTAAGTATTATGTCGTATTCGCGTGCTTTTGTCGACATCCATTCAGAATCGGCGTTTGTGTTTTTCAGGTCCACCCTGATGCCGTCAAAAACAGTAAGCAGCTCATCTTTTTTTCCGCCTTTTGAGTATGGCATATTTGGTGATACCAGGGTTTCTATCTTTGTTGCTACTTCGTTTTTGTCAAAGCTTTTAGCATAAACCCTGTCGGCTATCTCTTTAAATACCGGGGCTGCAATGGTGCTTGCGTAGTAACCTCCCCTTGAAGGGCTGTTTACCACAACGATGCAGCTGTACACAGGCTCATCGGCAGGGAAGTATCCCACGAATGTTGCCTGGTGTTCAAGTCCTTTGTGATAGCCTTCGGCACCGTGGGCTATCTGAGCAGTGCCTGTCTTACCTGCTATCTTGTATCTATTGTTTTTTATGTTTTTTGCAGTTCCGTGCTCAACAACCCCTTTCAGCAGTTCGTGTACTTTATCGATGGTGCTCCTTGAACAGATGGACGGGTTAAGCACCTTTGTATCGAAAGTCTTAACAACTTCGCCATGGTCAAGGATCTGCTTTACGAACATTGGCTTTACCTTAACGCCATTGTTTGCCACAGCGTTGTAAAAGGCGAGTATCTGCAGCGGTGTCATCTGTTCTTCATATCCTATCGACATCCACGGAAGGGTCGTTCCCCACCAGTATTTGCTGCCGGGATACTTGAAAACCGGTTTCCCTTCGCCGGGGATGTCAATGCCAAGAGGTTCGTTGAGGCCCATGGAGAAAAGACGGTCAACATACTTCTTGGGGTCTTTCTTGTAGTTGTCGTAAATTATCTTCGAAACACCTATGTTTGATGATTTTTCAAATACCTCGCGCACTGTTATCTTGCCGAACCCGCCGTGGTGGCTGTCCGTCATCCTTCTGTCGTAGTAGCGGTAAACACCTTTTTCAGTGTCAATGGTGTCATCCAGGCTGACCACTCCGTCCTCGAGGGCAACTATCATGGATGCCAGCTTAAATGTAGAACCCGGCTCTGTTGCGTCACCAACGGCATAGTTGTAAGCTTCGTCGTAAACTCCGGGAGCCACACGTTTCAGGTTGGCTATCGCCTTGATCTCACCTGTCTGTACCTGCATGAGTATGGCAACACCGTATCGGGCATCTTGTTTTTTCAGTTGTTTGAAAAGGGCATTTTCTGTAATGTCCTGCAGTTCAATATCGATAGTTGTTACAATGTCTTTCCCGTCAATGGCGGGCATTTCCTCACGTACTATCCAACGCCCGGGGATCTTAACCGCCCTTCCGATGCCATCGATGCCTTTAAGTTCTCTGTCGTAGGCTTTTTCAAGGCCGGTGTATCCTCCCATGCTCTTGTCGGCATAGATGGAGCCGATAGTCCTTGAGGCAAGCAGTCCGAACGGTTTTTCCCGGCTGTCGTACTGTTTCTCTATCAGTCCGCTCTTGTTCTTGCCAAGGTTGAAAAGAGGGAATTGTTTCACTTTCTGGAGTTCGGTGTATGATATCTTTTTTTTGTTTATCAGGTAGTATCTTTTGTTGTGCCTGCGTGCATTCCGTATTGCCCGTTCGTATGCATAAGGTGATTTGTCCCCGTAAAATGCGGACAGTTTCTTCGAAAGCGCTTTGATATTCTTGTTGAAAAGGCCGTCGGTCAGGCCGTCGGCCCTGGTATCCATGTAGAGCCTGTAGCTTGGTACGGAGCAGGCAAGGTCACGGCCATCGGCGGCAAGTATATTGCCCCTGTTGGCAGGAATGGTCTTCTTTATGCTTTTCAGCTCTGTGATCTCTTTCTTCAGTTCTTCGCCTTTCACGAACTGAAGGTTGAAGATATTGAAGATCACAAGGAGAGCGACTATAAAAAGTATGATATAAAGCAACCCAAACCTTACTATTATGTGTTTCTTCTTATCCATAAAAGTGACCTATTTAGAAACATAAAGTATTCTTGGCGGCTCATCGAGCTCTTCAAGTGTAATACCCTGTCTTTTTACCTTCTCAAGCACCTCGCTCGGTTTACTCATTGACATGAGATCGGATGAGGTGGTCAGTGCTTCATATCTTAATTCTTTAACCTGTTTGTTCAGTGTGTATAGTTCCCGTTGCAGATTTTCGACCTTGTAATGGTTTCGGATGTAAAAAAATGAAAGGAGCACAAGGAAGATGATATACTTAAACTGTTTCCCGAAGAGTTTTTGCGTGACAAGCTTGCCGTTGATGACATCCTTGAACGAGACTCCCTTCAACTCCCTTATCTCTTCGTTGTAGTTGTCAAAATCCTTTACCTGAAATATCTTTTTCATATCCTTTCCGCTATTCTCAGTTTTGCACTTCTTGCCCTGCTGTTCTTTTCTATCTCTTCATCCGAAGGCACAATGACCTTCCGGTTAATAGCTTTGAAAGGGACATCCGAATGACCAAACATGTTGGTCTCGGCTTGTGCCTTGCGGCAATCCCCTGTTTTGATAAAGTTCTTAACCAGTCTGTCCTCTAAGCTGTGGTATGATATGACAACCAGCCTTCCGCCCGGGTTCAGGAGGGCAGGCGTTTGCTCCAGTGTTTCCTCCAGAACGGCCATTTCCTGGTTCACTTCAATCCTAAGTGCCTGAAAGACTTTTGCAAGGTATTTTGCCTGATCTTTCTTTGGGGCAGTTTTTTCGGCAACTGCTTTGAGGTCATCCGTGGTTTCAAAGAACTTTGTGTGCCGGTGGTTCGTTATTTCCCTTACAAGCCTGCCGGCGTTTTTTATTTCACCGTAGTTGTAAAACACCTGTTTCAGCTCATCTTCATCGTAATGGTTCAGTATGTATGCTGCATCTTTTTTTATCCCGTTGCTCATCCTCATATCGAGGGCGCCGTTATACCTGAATGAGAAACCGCGTTCAGGAACATCGAAATGATGTGATGAAACGCCAAGGTCGCCGAGTATGCCATCCACTTTGTCAATCTCCAGATATCTTAAAAAGTTGGTCAGGTACCTGAAGTTGTGCCTTACGAATATCAGTCTGTCGTCATCGGGCCTGTTTTTGTATGCATCCTCATCCTGATCGAAAACGATGAGTTTACCGTTTTTAAGCCTTTTCAATATCTCCCTGCTGTGGCCGCCTCCGCCGAATGTGAGGTCAACATATATCCCGTTTTCTTTAATGTTGAGCCCGTTGACTGATTCATTAAGTAAAACAGGTATGTGATATTGTTCTCCCATCACTCCGGCAGTTAGGGCAAGTCAATGCTGTCGTTTCCCAAAATATCTTCAGCGAGTTTTCCAAGCTCTTCAGGTTCAATATCCAGTGAGTCATACTCTTTGTCGCTCCATATCTCGATGTGGCTGTCAACTCCTACAAGTATCACTTCAGAACCGGCACCAATT
>JALVJU010000576.1 GCA_027034005.1 Marinilabiliaceae bacterium | reverse complement strand
AAATGTATTTTCGGCGACCTGTCGAATAAGATGACCATTGAATTCAAGGAGTATATGAAGTCGCACACTTTGGCTGAGTACGTTCCGGCAGATTGAAAATTTCTATATCAGGAATCTTTAATCACATCCTTCCACTTACACTATTCCATCTCATGTGTGGTGACAACCGGCTCGATCTTGCCGGCAGTATTCATGTTTTTTGTGCCGCAGTTTAACTATAACTGATTGAAGGTCATCTTAAAGCCATAAAGATCTAATATTTATAGGTTTTATGTTTAAAAGCATTGACATATTGTCTCTTGATTTGTAAATTTGAAGAGGTTGATCTTTCAGTGATAAATATTGCTGATGTCTCTTCTTCAGGCATTTTTGCCCGGACTTTACATTATATTCTTATTTTTAAATTTAAATATTATGAAAACTAAATACTTTGTGTTTGTTTTTTGTGTGTTTTCATTTTATAGTACCGTGAACTCTCAAACGGTAACCGAAAATCTGAAAACTTATCCTACGCCGAATTATGATACAGGGGTGGAATATTTCGGTGCTTCCTTATCTGTTGACGGTGAATATGCCGTTGTGGGTGCTTATAAGGCAAACAATTCCAAGGGTACGGCCTTCGTTCTTCATTATGACGGTTCTTCGTGGAATGTAATTGCAAATCTGCAATCCTCGTCTGTTTCAGATCAGTATTATTTTGGTTATGCTGTGAAGATCCAAGGGGATGTGATCACAGTAGGCAATTATGGCAAACAAGCTGTTTTTATGTTCATAAAACCTGATGAAGGATGGTCGGACATGACAGAAACCGTAACGCTAACCCCATCACATACTTCACTGGCAAAAGATTTTGGTTCGGCACTCGACATTTCCGGTGATGGCAATACCATAGTCGTGGCAGCCCCGGGCTCTAATATGGTTTATGTGTATGAAAAACCTGGGAGCGGATGGGAAAATATGACAGAGACCAAATACCTTGCACCTTATGGTGCAGGAGCCAAATCTTTTGGTAAGTCTGTAACTGTTTCTCAGGACGGTTCTGTAATTGCCGTGGGTGATATTGGCTATAGTAGCGACGGTTTTTGCTGCAACGGAAGTGCTTATATCTATGTGCGGAGCAATTCTTCATGGGCCACTGAACCTGACCCATGGCAGGATGGTATACTGACGGCATCGGATAAAGAATCATATAAAAAATTGGGAGCTTCAGTAAAGGTCACTCCTGACGGGACCTATGTGTTTTCCGGGGCTACCGGATATCCGGGTAAGGTTTATGTCTTTAAAGAACCGGATGCCGGCTGGAAAGATACAACCGAGGTTGTACAGATAACTCCTTCGGATGCAACGGGTGATTTTGGAGCAAGTATTGATTGCAGCGGTGATGCGCTTGTTGTAGGAGCACCAGGGGATTGGAGCATAAGCAGTAATTCAGGGGCTGCTTACGTTTTTGAAAAATCCCCGGATGAGGACTGGCCCGCATTAGTGCAAAAAGCAAAGTTAACTTCAACGGACGGTATGTCATACGGTTATTTAGGATATAGTGCCTGCTTTTATGGGAATGGTGTTTTGGCCGGGGCTCCCGGGCAAAATTCTGATTTCGGGTCGGTATATTATTATGACAAACCGGAAACAGGATGGGCCTCAGCGACGGAGACGGCCAAAATAGGAACTCCTGCATTCTATTCAGATAACCATGAGCATGAATATTACGGACAGTCGGTTGCAGTTGATGATGATTATGCTGTTATTGGGGCTCCCGGTAAGAACTCAGATAAAGGCGGCGCCTATGTGGTCCACTTTACCGGAGATTCCTGGGAAACAGTTGCTTTCCTGCGCGCCTCGGACGGGAAAAAGAATGATAATTTTGGCAAGTATGTTGATATCCATGGAGATGTAATCGCAGTGGGAACCCATTATAATACTGTTTATATTTTTGAAAAACCGGATGAAGGATGGCTTGACACGACAGAAACAATGAAATTTTCTACTGACAATGAAGTTATGCAAGGCTTATCTTTAAGTGAAAATACAATGGTTATTGGAACATATTACTACAACCATGTATATGTTTTCGGTAAAGAGACGGGTGATTCCTGGACCACAGCAACACGTAAGGCTAAATTTACAGGAAGCAGTTCCGACGACAACAGTTTCGGATGCTCTGTAAGTATTAGTGACGATGAAAACATAATCGCTGTGGGAGCAAGAGGGGCTTCAAGTTATACCGGAGCGGCATATTTGATCATCAAGCCGGCAAACGGGGACTGGAACAGCGCAGAAAAAATACGGTTTGCACCTTCCGACGGTGTATCTTCCGATTTCTTCGGATGGGATGTTAAAATTACAGATGATATATTTCTTGTAGGAGCTTACGGGGATGATGATAAAGGTACAAATTCAGGTTCTGTTTATCTTTATGAAAAACCGGATGGGGGGTGGTCAAACAGTGCTGCAGTACATAAGCTGAATGCCGGTGACGGCACGGCGGGCTATAACTTTGGTCAATCAGTTGATTGTATCGATAATGTGGTAGTTGCAGGCGCACCCGGGTCAAACAAAGTGTATGTGTTCTCTAAAGAGCAAAACGACCCATGGTCTGATGTTGCCCAATCTGCCATCCTTACATCTACTGACGGTGATGACTGGTTAGGTTTCGATGTGTCTGTTACGTATAC
>JALVJU010000575.1 GCA_027034005.1 Marinilabiliaceae bacterium | reverse complement strand
TCAGCATAATTCATCAGACTGTCAAACTGGGCATAACCATTAGCCTGTGACATGACGAGAATGACAGAGAATAAAAAAACAATCTTTTTCATTACTGTAAGGGCTTGTTACTGTCAGTATCACTTAACGGGTAATACATTTCATTTGTTATCTCACGAAACTCAACTCCATCTTCCTTTTTATTTTTATAGCTTTTAACCCCTTTTGCTATCAGGCCCTGAATATCTTTAGATTTTTCTTCTATCTCTTCTTTAGTAAACTCTACAGGCGGCTTTTTATTCATCAGCTTAAATATCTTTTTCATTTTCTTGGTGTTAGAATAATCAACGGGCACCAGGTCAACTTCTGCAGAGAAAGCTCCCATCAGCGGACGAACTTCAATAAAATAAACCTTTCCCGTATCAAGCTTGGCCTCAATAAAAGATTTATTTTCTGCCGATGACCAGAAAACATGTGCACCCGGATCACATTCATACCTGAAATATTTAGCACCATTGATCTTTCCTATGTAAGAGGTATTATCAAAAAACTTAAAATTCATTGCTCCGCCAAGAGATGAATACCTGATAAAATAAACAACAGACTTATCTCGTGGTGCCGGATCTATGTTTTGAGAGCGAGAAAAAAACGGGAAAACAAAAAACACAAACAGTAAAAAATGAATCTTTTTCATAACAAGTTAGGTTTAGGGTTAACAAATGATACACAATTTTAAAAATTAAATTTCACATATGCAACACCCTATGTAATACCACATTGGCATATAATTCATAGACGTTACATGCCTAAAAAGCAGAATGGGCTCAACTTGTTTTATTCAACCCGAATGAGAAAGTGTAAAAACAAAAAGCCTGTCAAATATTTCACTGACAGGCTTTTTAAATATTTGAAAAATTATTTTTAAAGCTCTTTTCTTATCGACTCGGCAATAGCCTCAAACTCTTCCGGAGAGAATTTCAGTTTTGGATTTGAGAAGCTGATATCCGCTTCACTCTTCAAGGGTATAAGATGAATGTGTGCATGAGGCACTTCAAGACCGAGAACAGCTACTCCTACCCGCTTGCAGTCAACGGCTTTATCGATCGCCCTGGCAATTTTTTTGGCAAATACCATCAGGCCTGCCAACAACTCATCATCAAGATCGAAAAGATAATCTGTCTCTTGCTTGGGAATTACGAGAGTATGCCCTTTTGCAAGCGGATTGATATCAAGAAAAGCATAATACTTATCATCCTCAGCTATCTTGTAAGAAGGGATCTCCCCATTAACGATCTTTGTAAATATTGTAGCCATGATCCTGATGTTTTTACGTAAATAAAATTACAATGAAATTTCTACAACTTCAAATGTCATCATCCCCGAGGGAACCTGGATCTCAACTTTATCCCCTATCTTTTTACCAAGAAGGCCCTTGGCAATCGGTGTAGAGATGGCAAGTTTTCCTGCCTTCAGATCTGCTTCACTGTCGGGCACTATGGTGTAAGTCATCTTGGCTCCGTTCTTAAGGTTCTTTATCACGACCTTGTTCAGAAGTTGCACTTTCGATGTGTCAAGCTTAGACTCATCGATGATCCTGCTGTTTGCAATGGTATCCTTAAGCTTTGCAATACGCATCTCAAGCATCCCCTGTGCCTCTTTGGCAGCATCATATTCGGCATTCTCCGAAAGGTCACCCTTATCGCGTGCCTCAGCGATCTGCTTCGATATTGCAGGCCTTTCCACACTCTCAAGTTGGAGCAGTTCCTCCTTCAGCTTTTTCAATCCTTCCTCTGTAATATACTTAATTGACATAACTCCTGATTTATTGAGCTTTAACATAAAAAATAAAAGAATCCCGGTTGTCCGAAACTCTTTGTTGCAAATATACAAAGATTAAATAATATAGCAATAACTAAACAATCCTATGATTAAAATTCAGGCCTCTTCAAAATTTCAGAAAAGATCACTGCTTTGCGCAAATCGAACTCTTCCTCATCCCAGTAACTACCCTCTTGATCAGAGTCTTTTACGTCGTAGTGATCAAAAGGTTGCTTTTGTTTCTTAATAATATTTTTTGCTTTCTGATCATTCTCAACCTCTATTATCACTTCCTCGTTAACAGGTTCAGGTTCCTGCACTGTTTCCGTCACAATATCTTCACTCTCTTCTTCAAATATCTCATCAAGCCAGGGGAACCCACTGTTGCCTGCACCTTTTTTCGGCATTGCAGGGTGGTCAAAAGGTTTAGGTGGGGGCACAACTTTCTTCTTAGCTTTTTTTGATTTTGATATAGCACTGATAACAAAAAAAGCTATCATAGCCAGAAAATATAAAATATCACCTAAACCCTCTTTCATATTTAAATGTTTATCAGAAAACCTAAAGTTAAAAATTTTTACTGTTATTCCCACAATTTATTATATAATTGCACCGTTAAATATCTTGTTAACTAACAGAGACACAAGTAAAAAATTTCAGATGAAAAGACTCTTCTTCATATTCGTCACCTTACTGCTCTTTACCAACTGTAATAAAGATCATGAGGAGGTGATCCCCAATGTCTCATTTCATATCACCATAAACTTAGATAATCCTGAATACAACTCTCAAAACACTTTCATTGTTTATAGGGGTGATAATGGCTACAGGGCCGGGATCAACGGAGTCGTGGTATACAGATTAACTTCAGATACTTATT
>JALVJU010000574.1 GCA_027034005.1 Marinilabiliaceae bacterium | reverse complement strand
GGCCGAAGGGAAAGTATCATCTTTTTTACGCCCGCTGGAAGAGAGAGTACACTTTTACGGGTTGGTTGCTCTTTTCGGAGGTGGCACATGCTGTATCAAACTCGCCTGCCGGGCCGTGGAAATTCAAGGAGACAGTTTTACAGGGCAGGGGCAAAGGACATCCCGACGCCATAACAGCCCACAATCCCAAGATAAAATATTTCAACGGGAAGTACTACCTGTACTACATTTCCACGAATATGGGGGATAAGGATTACACAAAAGAGCATCTGCTGGAAACATCAAAGACCGGGTACAGTCATTCCAACTGGAAAGTGCTGAGGGAAAATCAACGCACCTTCGTGGCGGTGTCAAATTCCCTTTACGGGCCATGGGAGAGGCCTGACAAGCCATTGATAGAACCGACCGGGCCGATAACTACCCTCACGGTGAACCCTGCGATAGCAGAAGGGAAAGACGGAAAGTTTTACCTGATAGTGAAAGGCGATAAGCCGAACGAGAAGAGGTTTATCCGCGACCAGGCAGTGGCGGTGTCGGATTCGCCTGCAGGACCGTTCAGGATGCAGCCAAAGCCGGTGATAGATTACATTGATACCGAGGATATGTCAATTTGGTACGACAAGATGAGAGAACGTTTTTACGGAGTGTTCCATACCAATGCGGCCGGTGGCTTTATCGGCATGGTAACATCTGCTGACGGCATCAACTGGAAGAAAGCGGCCGAATATGTGTTGATGAAAAAAGTTGTACCAATGTCGGATGGTTCGGTTTTAAAGCCCGATCGGCTGGAGCGGCCTTTTATCTTTACCGGTGAAGAAGGGCAGCCGCAGGTTTTGTCTCTTGCGGTAAAAAAAGGAGATGATTCCTATACGATATTCATTCCGGTAAAAAAGAACAAAATTCCCATACCCAACAAAAAGCAGCTTGCATGGCAGTATGCGGAGTTTGGTGTGTTGTTTTCCTACGACCTTCATGTGTTTGACGGTAAAAGGTATGGTCAGCGGGACAACCGCATAGCGCCCTTTCCCGATTATCAGATGTACAGTCCGGATAGTCTGAACACTGACCAGTGGATAAAGGTGGCCAAAGATGCAGGGGCTAAGTTTGCCCTGTTCACCGTGACCCACGAAACGGGATTTGCCCAGTATCAGTCGGAAGTGAACCCTTACAGCATGAGGGCTTTGAACTGGCGAGACGGGAGAGGCGATGTTGTGCGCGAGTTCGTTAATTCGTGCCGTAAATATGGCATAAAACCGGGTATTTATGTTGGCATCCGCTGGAACTCGTTTTTTGGGGTACATGACTTTAAGGTGCAGGGAGAAGGCAGGTTCAGGGAGCTCAGGCAACAGTACTACAACAAGATGGTGGAAGGTATGGTTACTGAGTTGTGTTCAAACTATGGTGAACTTTTCGAGATATGGTTTGATGGCGGTGCCGACCATCCTGACGATGGCGCTCCCGATGTGCTGCCGATAGTGGAACAGTATCAGCCCAATTGCTTGTTCTATCACAACAAGCAACTTGCAGAGGCACGCTGGGGCGGTTCGGAGACGGGTACCGTTGGCTATCCCTGCTGGGCTACATTCCCAAATTACTACTCACATGCAGGCGATACCCCATATAAAACGATCGAATTGCTGAAACACGGTGATCCCGATGGCAAATACTGGATGCCTGCCATGGCCGATGCCCCTTTGCGTGGGATAAACGGCCGGCACGAGTGGTTCTGGGAACCGGGCGATGATGAAAATCTTTTTTCTGTCGATCAGCTTGTGGATATGTACTACAAATCGGTAGGGCGTAATTCAACACTGATACTTGGCCTAACTCCCGATCCGCACGGGTTGCTGCCAAAAGGGGATGTGAAGCGGTTGAAAGAGTTTGGCGATGAGATACGTAGGAGGTTTGCCAATCCTTTGGGTTCTGTTTCGGGAGATGGGCACAAGCTTGATATCAAGCTTCCTTCAAAGCAGGATGTTAACACTATCGTCATCAGGGAAGATATCAAAAATGGTGAGCGCATACGTAAATATAAAGTTCAGGCACTTGTAAATGGCAAATGGAAAACCGTTTGTGACGGGCAATCTGTTGGAAACAAGAGGATACAGGAGTTTGAGCAGGTAAATGCCAACAGGGTGAGACTGGTTGTTGATAAGTATGTTTTAGAGCCGGTGATTAAGGATTTCAGTGTGTATTTTGTAGAGTGAAATTCTCGCAAAGACGCAAAGAAATATATTTTAACCATCGGTGTGGCTTAGAGCCACGCCGATGGTTGTTTTTGGTGCAAACGTCAAAAAGTCTCCCCCTTGGGGGGAGATTTAGAGGGGGCCGGCTTCCCCATAAAGATCGTAATCCTCAGCCCCCGTAATTTCTACATCGTAGATCTCCCCGATCTTCAGGTTTGAATCCGAGGGGATAAGCACCTCCTGGTCAACTTCCGGTGAGTCGTATTCCGTTCGTCCTACAAAGTATTCCCCTTCCTGCTTATCGATAATGACCTTTAAGGTTTTACCTATCTTGGACTGGTTTTGTTCATAGGCAATGCCGTTCTGTATCTCCATGATGCGGTCTGCACGTTCCTGTTTCACTTCAGCAGGAACATCGTCTTTGTATGTTTTCCAGGAATAAGTATCCTCTTCGTGCGAGTAAGGAAAAACGCCAAGCCGCTCAAAACGGATATCCTCAA
>JALVJU010000573.1 GCA_027034005.1 Marinilabiliaceae bacterium | reverse complement strand
ATTTTTGTAAAAACATATTAACGATATGATCCTACCTCCCGACAAAGACCCGATGGGTCACGCTATGCTCGATTACCTTAAAGGCGAACATGATGAGAACATAACCGTAAAATCAGACATATCGGAAAACGATCTTATCCCCGTAAACTATCTTTTCCGTAGTTTCGGACAGATGCCTGAGATAGAACAGAAAGCTCTCCTGCTTTGCAAAGGACGGATCCTCGACATTGGTGCCGGAAGCGGTTCTCACAGCTTGCACCTGCAAAAAAAAGGCCATGATGTCACTGCACTTGATATCTCTGAAAATGCCTGTAGCTGCTGCCGACAACGTGGTGTGAAGAGAGTTGTGAACACAGATATAATGGGATACACCCCTGAAAAAAAATTCGATACCCTGTTGCTGATGATGAACGGTATCGGTTTTACCGGAACCATTGACGGCCTAGATACATTCATGAAAAAAGCAAAACATCTCCTAAGCCCCGGTGGACAGATACTTCTCGACAGCTCCGACATAAGTTACATGTTTGAAGATGAGGACGAAGAGATAAAAGATATCTACCACAGTCCCGATGAACCATATTACGGCGAAGTAACATATGTAATGGAGTACAACAATATCTCTGGCCACCCGTTCAAATGGCTCTTCATAGATCCTGCGCTTTTAAAGGTTAAAGCTGAGAAAAACGACTATAATTTTAAACTTCTGCACCGGGGTAAGAATCAGGATTATCTTGCCCGGCTAACGTCCAGGTATTAATATTTTATCAACGCACTATTTTTTTTGACTAAAATTTTACACATACTCTTAAAAAATGTGTATTTTTACAAATATTTTGGTATAGTATATACCCTTAAGAAGGAAACTATTATGCCTCTTATCACGTATAAACAGAAAAAATCATAGATATGAAAAATATTTACACATTTTTGATCGGGATAGTACTCTCTCTATTTAACATTACAGCAATCGCACAACCAACAGTTACGAATTATGACCCTGCAAATGGTGCCACAGATGTGCCTGTAGACAAAACATTTATTCTAACATTTAATGAAGATATAAAATTTAATGATGACGGAATCAGATATTATGTAGAGATTTATGATGGAGATGATAATTTTATTAAAGATTATCAAATAAGAGGAACCTCTGTTGATCCAGAATTATCAATATCTGGGAACCAGCTTTCAATAAATCCGGCATTTGACCTTGATGGAAGCACTGTTTATTACATTAAAATTGATCCAAATGCAATACTTGCAGTATCAGACAATTCCGCATTTGGAGGGATAACGACTTCTACAGAATGGAGGTTTACAACGAAAGCTCCTGATTTATATGTAACAAACTATGATCCTGCACAAGATGCAACAGATATTGCTATTAATAAAACGTTAGTTCTTTCTTTTAATGATAATATTAAATTCAATTCAAGCTCAACAAGGTATTATGTTGAGATATATGAAGATGGAGCATCAACACCGACATTTGAATATGAAATAAGATATGGAAGTGCTGATTCTGAATTATCAATCTCAGGAAATCAATTAACTATTGATCCAGCATCAAACTTTGATAGTAATAAAACCTATTATGTTTTAATAGATGCTGACGGTATTCTTTCCGACCCTGGCGATGCTCCGTTCGCAGGCATAACCAATTCATCAGAATGGAAATTTACTACTGCATCTTCTGCTCCTTCTGTAATTACCTATGATCCTGATCAAAATTCTACTACCGCATTAATTGACCAACAATTAACATTAACATTTGATGAAGACATTGCTTTTAATAGTTCCTCAACAAGGTATTATATAGAGATTTTTAAAAATGACGGTACGTCCGTAGAAGATTGGCAAATTAGAAATGGCAGTGCAGACCCTGGATTAACAATTTCCAATGATAAATTAACAATAGACCCTACTAATGATCTTGATTATCTCACATCATATTATGTTATAATCGATGCAGATGGTATAGTATCATCTTCAACAGGAATGGGGTTTCCCGGTTTAACAAACTCTTCCGATTGGGCATTTACCACTGTCCAGGAAGAAATCCCGACCCTTAATCCTACAGATGGTGCAACTGACGTATCCAGAACCCCTACTCTTTCTGCAACATTCTCAGATAACATATCATTTGAAGACAATACTACAATTACTGTTTATCAAACATCCGATCATTCAAACTATATAAATATCAATACCGGTTCTGGTCCATTTTATGGAGATAGAGATTCCCGTTTAACTATTAATGGTGCTACATTTACAATAGACTTTTCTGATGATGTTTTAGATGGGAATACAGAATGGGCTGTTTACATACCAACAAATAAGTTAAGCGTTAATGGAATTTATTATAATGGTTTTGATGACATTGACAATCCCAGTTGGGCTTTTACAACAGCTACGGATTTACCAAAACCCATTGTACAAACATATGATCCGGCCCAAAGTGCCACTGGTGTTTCTGTCAAAAAAGTTTTGACATTGGCCTTTGATATGAATATCCAGGCAAACTCTACAACAACTGTTACATATTTAAAATTATACAAAACAGGTAATAGTGCTCCACTATTAGAATGCGAAATAGACAATGGAACAATAGAACCCAATAAAGGAGTAAGTATTACAGATAATGTTTTAACAATAGACCCTTCTTTTGACTTCGAACCTGATGCTGATTACTATGTTACTATTGATCCGGGTACAATAGAATCCACTCATGGTGCCCCATTTGATGGCATTGACAACTCCACTACATCATGGCAGTTCCATACCGAAGTTCCACCTGCAATAACTGCGTATGATCCTGCCAATAATACTACAGAAGTTGTTGTAGATAAAACAATAAACCTAACCTTTGATAAAAACATTCAACCTAACCAGAGTGCTGATTTTTATTACATTAAAATAATTGATGCTTCGGATGACAATGAATTTTTAAGCATAAGTGTTCGTAATGGAAATTTTGAATCCGGTAAAGGAGCAAGTATTTCCGGAAATGTTCTTACAATAGATCCACCTTCAGATTTTTCTGCAAGTAAAACTTATTATGTAACTATTGATTATGGTGCCATTGAAGGAACTGACGGCACAACCTTCTTAGGAATCGCTGAAAATGAATACACATTTAAAACAGTGACCAATCCTCCGGCTATTGTATCTTTAGATCCTGTTAAAGATGCCATTGAAGTTGCCCCTGATAAAATATTAACAATTGATTTCGACAAAGACATACAAGCTAATTCCGGGACAACAAACAAATATCTTTATCTTTATGAAGAAGGTAACCCGACATTCATATATCAATATACCTTCCAGGGTAGTTCAATTTCTCCTGCGGGAATTTCTATCTCAGGCACAACAATGACTATTGATTTCCCTTCAGATCTTAATATCAACACAAATTATTATCTAACAATTGACGCGGGAGCAATAGAGGCAGTTGCTACAGGAGATCCTTTTGGAGGTATAGATAATAGTGAATCAAACAACTGGAGGTTTAAAACTGTTGCACCTCCGGAATGGACAACAGGTTATCCGAGTATTGTAAATCAAACAGAAAATAATCTTGACCTGCTCGGACAGACACAAAAGGACGGAAATTTTTATTATGTTGTTACCAAAAGTGCAACTCCCCCTACAGAAGCACAAATTGTATCAGGACTGGATGAGAACGGAGACCCTGCCTTGATAACAGGTAACGGCTCTATGTCTGCCGATACTGAGTTCTCTTCCACTCTCGACATATCAGGGCTCGCTATTAGCATTGATCATTACATCTATATCGTTTCGCAGGAAACTACTTACAATCTGTATTCAACAATAGAACAATTACATTTTATAAGAAATGTAATAAATAGATGGACTGGTAGCGTAGACAATGATTTCAATAATACTAACAATTGGTCTGGCAACAGTTATGAAATATACGGCAGTATTTATATACCTGCCAATTCAACAAATTATCCGGAGATTAGTGGTGATATTCAAGTAAACAATATTGAGATCGAAGCAGGAGCTCAATTAACTATTTCATCGGGTTCATCCCTGACAGCTACCGGGGACCTTGATCTTTATTCTTCCACTTCTGTTAATGCTTCATTACTTACACTTGGAACATTAACTGTGAACGGAGAGTCCAGAGTTCATCAAATAGTTACCGCCAATAATCGTTCATATTACATCTGTGCACCGGTCAATGGAGCAACAGGTTATTCTATTGGGGCAGATTTGGGTGTTTATTACTGGGATAACCCTAGTAATAATTGGGTAGCCTATAACCAGACTTCTTCACTTGAACCGGCAAGAGGATATGTAGTAAGAAGTAATGCTTCAGAATTACTATTTACAGGATCTTTAAATAATTCTGATGTATCTATTGGCGTTTTAAGGCAAAATGATGATGATGGTGAAGGATGGAACTTAATTGGTAATCCTTATCCCTCTGCCGTTAACTGGGATTTAGTACCTGTAAAAGATAATATACTTGATGGTTTTTGGGTTTTCCTTAACGACCAGAGCCAATATGGTGCATATAATGCAAATAGCACTACAGCTGTTAATATTACTAATTCAGTAATACCATCAAACCATGCCTTTTGGGTTAAGGTTTTGAAAGGATTTACAAATGGACAGGTAACATTTAACAACACTGTCAGGGTTCATAATAATACAACATATTTGAAAAATGTCACGACCTCGTCAAATCCTACATTAAAAATTGCCGGGGTAAATGGAAGTTACAGGGATGAAATTGCAATTGTATTCAATAATAATGCGACTATTGATATGGATGAATTTGATTCTGAAAAGAAATTTTCAAACAATTCAAACTTCATTCAGTTCTTCACCTCTGCATCCGGTAAAGACTTATGTATAAACGGGCTCCCATTATATAGTAATGACTACACAATTCCTTTAAATTTCAATGTCAAGTCTGCAGGGACTTATACTATTGAAAGAGTTGATTATTCAAATTTCCCAAATGATCATACTGTTCTGCTTACTGATTCTGTTGAAAATAAAACAGTTGACCTCATTGCTGATGGAAGTTATACATTTTCAACTTCAGTGACAGGAATAATTAATAACAGATTCTCTTTAACTTTCAAAGGTGATTTTGCCACAGCAATAAAACCAAATATCACAAATAACAAGAAAACTACTATATACAGCTATGACAAACATATAGTAATTAAAGTTCCGGAACTTAAAAATGCAAAATACCACATTTACTCTATTAACGGACAATTAATTAAAGAGGGACTTTTAGGTTCTGGAACATCCACAACTGTAAATATTGAAAAACGAGGTATTTATATTGTAAAAGTTGTTTACAAAGGGGGTGTAGAATCACAAAAAGTTATAATAAATTAATATGATTATAATTTTTAAATAGTTTTATTATTTTTGCACCTATATGCCAAAGAAAAAATATAAAAGACCAAAAATAGAAACAATTCCTTTAGACAAGGAAATTTCTATGATTCTTATGTCGTGGAATGATGATGATAATCCACCTGATGATCCATTTGGAGCGGCACAACAATCACCACAAACCAATCCTTTTAAGCAGAATTCGTTCGATCAACCGTTAAAATAAAAAAAGAGGCCTTTGAGCCTCTTTTTTATTTAAACAAATCCCCGTTGTGAAATTTTTCTTTTAACTCCCCGGCTACTTTTTCAGGTTCGTCACTGCCTGTGTTAATGATAACTTTTCGTCCTGTTCGGTTATCAATGGCATGCTGGTATGTCTTATCGTAGTATTCAAGTCCGATACGTACTGCAACATCGTAGTTTTCGTTCTGCACTGCCTCAACAGCGTTCTTAGTACGCAATCCTCCAAGGCGTTTTGCGATCTTCTCGAACGAGTGAATCAGCTCATCTTTGGGGTACTTTGCATAATCCACAACAAGACGTTTTACGCGGTATTCAAAATCGGGCATCACATGAACTGTGCCGGAATTTATAAGCATTGTGAAGAGGTCATCAGGAATGAAATTACGGCCTATGGATCGGCTTTCTCCTTCTACCCAGACAGGCCTTTCCGGCGAGAAACTTCTCATCTTTTCATGGATATTATTCTCAAATTGCTCATTGGTTGGCTGAGGCAATTCACCCAAGCTTCCAAAAGCAGATCCCTTGTGATGTGCTATCCCCTCAAGGTCAAGGACCTGTTCCCCCTTTTTTTCAAGCTCGTAAAGAATGGCTGTCTTGCCCGAACCTGTAGGACCGGCTATGACAATGAATTTCCATGGCTCATTTTCCAACAGCTCGTGAAACGACCTGCGGTATGCCTTATATCCGCCCTGCATGGTATAACATTTCATCCCGACAGTCTCAAATAGCCACGCCATGCTTGCACTACGCATGCCACCACGCCAGCAATGCACATACAATGGATCACCACCTGATATTTTTTTTGCCTTCAACACCATATCCTTCATAGCAGGACCTACAAATTCCAGGCCTTTGATCACGGCCTTCTCCTTGCCCTGCTTTTTGTATATCGTGCCAACAATTGCCCGCTGATCATTAGTGAACAATGGAATATTGTATGCTCCAGGGATATGCCCTTTCTCGAATTCAGCAGGAGTACGGACATCTATGATCTTTCCTTCCTTGCTGTTCCTTAAAAATATTTCAGGAAAAAGGACTGCCCCCTCCCTGCCTCCCCCTAAGGGGGAGGATACATCCTTATTTTCTAAATTATAATTTCCTTCGTCAAAAGATGACATAATATAATCGGAATACTCAATTAATAATTACCTCTAAAACATCCCCCCTTTGGGGGGATAAGAGGGGGGCCCTACAGTGTTACACTCCAGGTATCCTCAACATTATTTTTCCAGTCGCCGAACTTCTCTTCCCCGCCCCGAACTTTCCAGTCGGAATCTATCGTCAGTTTGGAACTGATTCCACCGCGCGGATTGCATATCATCGTAAGCCTCACCCTTTCCGGCTCATATACCTCCATGAGGTGATCGTAAAATACATTGATCAGCCTTTCGTATGAAACAACAATATTCCTAAGATGCTGAACATATATCTTCAGCGATTTCAGTTCAATGATCCTTTTCTTAGGGTAGAAAGTCAGGAATACATCAGCAAAATCCGGCTGGTTTTGCACACCGAGAAAAGTGAACTCGGGTATCTTGATCTTGATCTCATACGCCTCTTTCGACGGATTTGGGATCGATTTCAACAATGTTTTGTCAATATCCTTGTATGTCAGAATTTTGTTTTCCATTATTATTTTTTTTAGAACCACAAAAGTAGTAAAAATTCATTAACGCATAAATTCACAGAAGCCTGTTCTTTGAGAAACAGCTTATTGGCGTAAGAAATAAGGTAATAAGGTTTGTAAATGGATTAATAAAATTTCTATTAAGGTTTAAATGGAAATAAGGTTTAATCATACCGGATGTATCGCATATAACTTCATAAAAACCTTATAATTCTTCTCAACCTTAATGGAACAGAGTGGCACATTACACAACCTTATTACCTTATTTTTCCAAAAAAAATGATTCTGTCCTGAGATATCTGCTCTATTTAAGGCACGTGAAAGAAATTTTGTAACACCAATTATTGGATATAATTTTACCGTTCCAAAATATTTAGCCGTGGGAAGATCAAGAAAAAAGAAACCATTACTGGAAAACCTGGAGATTATTGACGTTGCTGCCGAAGGGAAAGCAATAGGGAAAGTTGACGAACGTGTTGTGTTTGTCACAAAAACTATCCCGGGAGACGTTGTAGATGTGCAGGTAACAAGAAAAAGAAAAA
>JALVJU010000572.1 GCA_027034005.1 Marinilabiliaceae bacterium | reverse complement strand
TTTGTGGGCGACGGCGGTTTCCAGATGACAATCCAGGAGCTAGGGACCATCTTCCAGTCTAACATCCCTGTCAAGGTTGTTTTGATGAACAACAGTTTCCTTGGTATGGTACGTCAGTGGCAGGAGCTGTTCTTCGACAAGCGTTACGCCATGACGGAACTTATCAACCCGGATTTCCAGACTATCTGCAAAGGCTATCACATGCCTTCGGAACTTGTCGACTCCAGGGAAAAACTGGATTCTGCAATTAAAAATATGGCAGAGTATGACGGGCCATACCTGATAGAGGTTGTAGTAGAAAAAGAAGGCAATGTCTTCCCGATGGTCCCTGCAGGAGCTTCGGTTTCCGACATAAGATTGGAGTAAGAAAAATCAATTAAAGTCCCTACCTTGGGGAGGGATTTAGGAAGGGCCAATAACATAAAAACGACACAAAAATGAAACAAGAATATACAGTAATAATTTACTCTGAAAACCACATCGGGCTGTTGAGCCAGGTATCAACAGTTTTCACAAGGCGTAACGTGAACATCGAGAGCATCACCTCATCGGAGTCTGCCATTCGGGGCATTCACAAAATAACCATCGTTGCCATCACAGAGGAGGAGCAGATAGAAAAAGTCCGCGACCAGCTCGACAAAAGAATAGATGTTGTCAAGGCATTTGTTTTCGGACCCGAGGATGTGATACATCAGGAGATTGCACTCTACAAGGTCCCTACCGAGGCTTTCCTCGACAGCGACGAGGTGGAGCAGCTCATCAGGAAACACAATGCCCGCATTCTTGAGATATCGAGGGAATACACTGTTGTGGAAAAAACAGGACACAAAGACGAGACTCAGGAACTATTCGAGAAACTGAGCCAGTACGGCGTTACGCAGTTTACCCGCTCGGGCAGGGTGGCAGTTACCAAGCTTAACAAAGAGCTGCTTTCAAGCTATCTTGATAAGCTGGAAAGTGAGAAAAACATCAAATAGTGATATATTGATTTCCCTGAAAAATTGTTTCACAAAAGCAGTAAAATCTTGTATTTCATGCTGATTTAAGTTAAAAAATACAAATCACTTTTGGTTATAAGGTATGAGATTTAAAACAAATAACTATTTTTGCATGATTTTTAAAAGCAAAATCGGAAAACGAATTATAATTTAATACTTAATAATAGAATTATGGCTAAGATTAATTTTGGCGGAGTAGAAGAAAACGTAGTAACAAGAGAAGAGTTCCCATTGGAAAAAGCTCTTGAAACACTTAAAGACGAAACAATTGCCGTTATCGGTTACGGAGTACAAGGACCAGGACAGGCATTGAACCTTAAGGATAACGGATTTAACGTTATCATTGGACAAAGAAAAGAAAGTCCTACATGGGACAAGGCAGTAGCTGACGGATGGGTTCCGGGCGAAACTCTTTTCCCTATCGAAGAAGCACTTGAAAAAGGTACTATCATTCAATATCTTTTATCTGACGCAGGTCAGATAGCAGTATGGCCTACTGTCAAGAAATACCTGACACCTGGCAAAGCGCTTTACTTCTCACACGGATTTGGTATCACTTACAAGGAGAGAACAGGCATCATCCCTCCCAAGGACGTTGATGTTATCCTTGTAGCCCCTAAAGGTTCAGGTACAAGCCTTCGCAGGATGTTCCTTGAGGGAAGGGGCCTGAACTCAAGTTATGCCATCTTCCAGGATGCCACAGGCAAAGCATGGGACCGGGTGATAGCTTTGGGTATCGGTGTTGGTTCCGGTTACCTTTTCGAAACTACTTTCCAGAGAGAAGTTTACAGTGACCTTACAGGTGAGCGTGGCACCCTCATGGGAGCGATACAGGGTATCTTCGCAGCTCAGTACGAAGTGCTTCGCGCAAACGGGCACTCTCCTTCCGAGGCATTCAACGAAACTGTTGAAGAACTTACACAATCACTGATGCCTCTTATCGCAGAGAACGGCATGGACTGGATGTACGCCAACTGTTCAACTACTGCACAAAGGGGCGCCCTTGACTGGTGGAAGAAATTCCGTGACGCATCTAAACCTGTTTTCGAAGAGCTTTACAGTGAAGTGGCAAAAGGAAACGAGGCACAGCGTTCTATCGATTCTAACAGTAAACCTGACTACCGTGAGCACCTGAACAAAGAGCTTGAAGAGCTTCACAACTCTGAAATGTGGCAAGCAGGTGCTGCTGTAAGAAAGTTACGTCCTGAAAACAACTAATTTAGACTATCCCCGGCAACTGATTGCTTAAGGCAATCAGTTGCCGGTAAAAAATAAAATCATGAGCGATAGAGTTTATATTTTTGATACAACATTAAGGGACGGGGAACAGGTTCCGGGGTGTCAGTTGAACACCATTGAGAAGATTGAGGTAGCACGTCAGCTCGAAAAACTTGGTGTTGATGTCATAGAAGCAGGCTTCCCCATCTCAAGCCCGGGTGATTTCAACTCGGTAGTTGAGATATCAAAAGCCGTTTCAAATCCGGTTATCTGTGCTCTTACACGTGCAGTGAAAAAAGATATCGAAGTTGCGGCCGATGCCCTGAAATTTGCCAAAAGAGGCAGAATACACACAGGTATCGGAACTTCTCCGTATCACATTAAGTACAAACTGAACTCCAACGAAGAGGAGATAATCGTACGTGCGGTTGAGGCCGTGAAGTATGCCAAACGCTTTGTTGAGGATGTTGAGTTCTATGCCGAGGATGCAGGCCGTTCCGACAACGAATATCTTGCACGCGTTATCGAGGCTGTTATCGCTGCAGGTGCCACTGTTGTTAACATTCCTGATACTACAGGTTACACTCTTCCAACAGAGTACGGTGCCAAGATAGCGTATCTGAAGAATAATGTTCCAAACATCGATAAAGCGGTAATCTCAACACACTGTCACAACGACCTTGGTATGGCTACTGCCAACACTCTTACCGGAGTGATGAACGGGGCCCGTCAGGTGGAGGTTACCATCAACGGACTTGGTGAGCGTGCCGGGAACACTTCTCTCGAAGAGGTTGTTATGGCAATAAAAAGCCACCATGACCTTGACTACGAAACCAACGTTGATTCAAAACAGATAATCAAAACAAGTAAACTCGTTTCTACGCTAATGCGTATGCCTGTTCAGCCGAACAAAGCTATCGTGGGCCGCAATGCCTTCGCCCACTCCTCGGGCATCCACCAGGACGGAGTGCTGAAGAATCGTGAGAACTACGAGATCATAGATCCTTCAGAGGTTGGCGTTAAGGAGTCAAGTATCGTGCTTACTGCTCGCAGCGGCCGAGCCGCACTGAAGCACCGCCTTCATGTTCTCGGGTACGAGGTTGAGGGTGATGAGCTGAACAAGATTTACGAAAAATTCCTTGACCTTGCCGACAAGAAAAAGGATATTACCGATGAAGACCTTGAAGTACTGGTTGGTGCAGAGAAAGAGAAAGTGGACCATGCTCTTAAACTTGAATTTCTTCAGGTCCTTTGCGGTAAGTCAACTATTCCAACTGCAACTGTGTCGGTAAACTTCAACGGCGATATTTTTACCGAGACTGCCTCAGGCAACGGCCCGATAGATGCAGCTTTCAGTGCTGTTAAAAACCTTGTAAAACGCAAAGTACATCTTGAAGAGTTCCTGATACAGGCCATCACTCGTGGAAGCGACGACCAAGGCAAAGTTCACGTTCAGGTAGAGCACAAAGGAACTACCTACTATGGCTTTGCTGCCAACGTGGATATCGTTTCCGCTTCGGTAGAGGCATTCCTTGATGCCATCTCCAAGATAGGTTAAATCTTGGCAATTTAAGAATTACATGATAACTCCTTGCCATCAGGCAGGGAGTTTGATTAGTATAGTTTAATCACTAAAAATATTGAAAATTGAAAGGCACAACATTATTTGATAAAATATGGGACAGCCATGTGGTGAAGTCCATTCCTGACGGGCCTGATGTACTGTTCATCGAAAGGCATTACATTCATGAGGTAACAAGCCCGCAGGCATTCGAAGGGCTGAGGGAAAGAGGGATCAAAGTGTTCAACCCCAAGAGAGTTATTGCTACTCCCGACCACAACATCCCGACCAAAAACCAGCATCTTCCCATAAAAGAAGAGTTGTCGAGAATACAGGTCGAGACACTGAAAAATAACTGTGAGGAATTCGGCATCACCATGTATGGACTTGGCCATCCGCTTAACGGTATCGTACATGTTATCGGCCCTGAGCTCGGTCTTACACAGCCGGGAATGACCATCGTTTGCGGCGACAGCCACACATCTACTCACGGAGCTTTCGGAAGCATCGCTTTCGGCATCGGCACAAGTGAAGTTGAGATGACCCTTGCCTCTCAATGCATTATGCAGCCAAAGCCGAAAAAAATGCGTATCAACATCGAAGGTGAGCTGCACAAGGGAGTGACATCGAAAGACATCATCCTGTACATCATATCAAAAATAACCACAGGCGGCGGTACCGGATACTTTATCGAGTTTGCCGGCTCTGCTATCCGCAGCCTGTCGATGGAAGCCAGGATGACCATTTGTAACATGAGTATCGAGATGGGCGCCCGCGGCGGAATGATAGCTCCTGATGAAAAAACATTCGAGTACCTCAAAGGCCGTGACTTCTCACCTAAAGGCGAGCAGTGGGAAAAAGCCCTTGAGTACTGGAAGACACTCCGCACCGACGATGATGCCGAGTTCGACAAAGAACTTACTTTCGATGCCAACGACATCGAGCCGATGATCACTTACGGAACAAACCCGGGCATGGGCGAAAAGATAGTCGGCAACATCCCTGCCCTTGATGAAGTTGAGGAGTCTTCAAGGACTTCTTTCCTCAAGTCACTTGACTACATGGGATTCCAGCCGGGCGACAAGCTTGAAGGCAAAAAGATCGATTACGTTTTCGTAGGAAGTTGTACCAACGGACGCATCGAAGACCTGCGTATGTTTGCCAATGCCGTGAAAGGCCGCAAGAAAGCCGATGATGTTGTTGCATGGATCGTTCCGGGAAGTAAGAAAGTCGAAAAGCAAGCCATCGAAGAGGGCATTAATGATATCCTTGAAGAGGCAGGTTTCGAACTGCGCCAGCCCGGATGTTCGGCATGTCTTGCCATGAACGAGGACAAGATACCTGCCGGAAAATATTCCGTTTCAACATCGAACAGGAACTTTGAAGGTCGTCAGGGGCCCGGAGCCAGGACCATGCTTGCCAGCCCGCTTACAGCAGCTGCAGCAGCCATCACCGGCAAACTGACAGACCCGAGGAATATACTGTAAAACAGCAGCCCCTCCTGCCTCCCCCTTGAGGGGGAGGGGCAAAAATATAAAACAATCCACCAAAAAGTCCCTCCCTTGGGGAGGGATTTAGGGTGGGCATAAAATACAGAAAAGATGCCAATAGATAAATTCACAACACTGACATCCACTATGATACCTCTTCCGATAGAGAATGTGGATACGGACCAGATAATCCCTGCCCGCTTTTTGAAGGCAACAACAAAAGAGGGCTTTGGCGACAACCTTTTTGCCGATTGGAGATACAACAAGGACGGAAGCCCGAAAGAGGATTTTGTTCTTAACAAACCTGAGTTTCAGGGGAGCAAGGTGCTTGTTGCAGGTAAGAACTTCGGCAGCGGATCAAGCCGCGAGCACGCCGCCTGGGCGGTTCACGGCTACGGACTGAAAGCCGTTGTGTCAAGTTTCTTTGCCGATATCTTCAAGAACAACGCCTTGAACAATGGCGTTCTTCCTGTTCAGGTGTCAGAGGAGTTCCTTCAAAATATCTTTGCGGAGATCGAAAATAATCCAAAAACAGAGATCGAGATCAACCTCGAAAAACAAACGATAACACTGAAGTCAACAGGCGAAAGTGAGTCGTTTGACATCAACAGCTACAAAAAAGACTGTATGCTAAACGGTTTCGATGACATCGACTATCTGTTGAACATGAAAGAGGAGATAGTGGAGTTCGAAAAGAAACTACCAAACTTCACAGTTTGATGTAAGTTTATTTTATTTTTTAATTTTTTATTTTCAAACCTGACAGGTTTTCGAAACCTGTCAGGTTTATAAAAAATAAAATATAAAAATATTGTATATGGAAATAATGGATACCACCCTTCGTGACGGGGAACAAACCAGTGGCGTATCTTTCAACAAGGCGGAGAAACTTGCGATATCGCAATACCTGCTTGGTGAGATGAACGTGGACCGCATCGAGGTTGCCTCTGCAAGGGTGTCGGAGGGTGAATTTGAAGCCGTAAAGGCCATCACCGAATGGGCCAAAGATAATGACCTGCTCGACAAGGTGGAAGTGCTCGGCTTCGTTGACGGAGATATTTCCCTGAAGTGGATACAGGATGCAGGAGGAAGAGTGATCAACCTCCTGACCAAAGGGTCTCTGAAGCACGTAAAAAACCAGTTGCGCAAGAGTCCGGAAGAGCATGTAAGCGACATCAGGAATGTGCTGAAACGTGCCGAAGAGATGGACATGGAGGTCAACATCTACCTTGAGGACTGGTCGAATGGGATAATCAATTCTCCCGAGTATGTCTTCTTCCTGATGGATGAACTGAAAGATACAAGCATCAAAAGGTTCATGCTTCCCGATACCCTTGGCATCCTAAACCCTGCGCAGACTAGGGATTTCTTCAAACAGATGGTTGAGAGATACCCCGATCTCCATTTCGATTTCCATGCCCACAACGATTACGACCTTGCAACTGCCAATGTCTTTGCAGCCGCACGTAACGGAGCAAAAGGCATACACACCACAGTGAACGGACTGGGCGAGCGGGCAGGTAATGCCCCGCTGGCAAGTGTGCTTGGAGTACTAAACGACCACCTTAACATACCTAACAAACTGAACGAGGCCAAACTAACCAAGCTCAGTAAACTGGTGGAGACCATCTCGGGTGTGAGAATACCTGCCAACAAACCGTTGATCGGGGAGTATGTCTTTACACAGTGCAGCGGCGTTCATGCCGATGGCGACAACAAGGACAACCTCTACTACAACGAACTTCTGCCCGAGCGTTTCGGAAGGATACGTAAGTATGCCCTTGGAAAGACATCAGGGAAGGCAAACATCCTGAAAAACCTTCAGGAGCTTGGTATCTCCCTCACTGCCGAGGAGATGAAGAAAGTTACCCAAAAGGTAATCGAACTTGGGGATAAAAAAGAGAGCGTTACAACAGAAGATCTCCCTTACATAATCTCTGACGTTTTACGAAGCACGTCCATTGACAACAAGATCAAGGTCAGGAACTACTACCTTTCGCTGGCTCACGGCTTGAGGCCTGTTGCCACACTAAGTTTGCAGATCGGGAACAAAACCTACCAGGAGTCATCGGTAGGCGACGGACAGTACGATGCTTTCATGAAAGCGTTGTGGAAGATCTACGAGAAACTTGACAAGCCCCACCCCATGCTTATCGATTACTCTGTTACTATTCCTCCGGGAGGTAAGACTAATGCCCTCGTTGAGGCGGTCATCACCTGGGATTTTAACGGGCGTGAATTCAAAACACGTGGGCTTGATGCCGACCAGACGGAAGCTGCCATCAAGGCGACAGTTAAGATGCTTAACATCATTGAGAACGACAATAACTACTCGAATTAAAAACATAAAAAACAGATACTGATGAAACTGAACATAGCATTACTTCCGGGAGACGGAATAGGGCCTGAGATCGTTGAGCAGGCAAAAAGAGCTGTTGATGCAGTGGCTGAAAAATTCGGCCATGAAGTGAACTACACTAAAGCACTGGTGGGAGCAACAGCCATTGATGAGGTTGGCGATCCCTATCCGGAAGAGACACATG
>JALVJU010000571.1 GCA_027034005.1 Marinilabiliaceae bacterium | reverse complement strand
GGTTCCGGTACAACGCGGTTCTTCTTTTTATTGTCTTTTGTCATGAGCCTGATATTGAAACTTAATACAAAGTTATACAAGTTTACAATAAAGAAAAGTGTCTGCATTGTTTTTTTTCAAGAACATGCAATTTTCTTTATGTTATTCCCTGGATGTCAATAATGAAATACAAAAAAGGAAGGCTGAATGACCTTCCATAGTGGGCGATGAGGGAGTCGAACCCCCGACCCCTTGGGTGTAAACCAAGTGCTCTGAACCAACTGAGCTAATCGCCCCGGAATTAATAGTGTTCTTTAATCAGTTGTGGGCGATGAGGGAGTCGAACCCCCGACCCCTTGGGTGTAAACCAAGTGCTCTGAACCAACTGAGCTAATCGCCCTTATGCAACACAATAAACTCGTTTTTACATCTTAACTTTTCCGATGTAACAGGTGCTTTTTCAAAAGCGTGTGCAAATATAGAACACTTTTTTATTCCGCCCAAAAAAAATAACTCTTTTAGATGATATCTGCCACTATAAAGGTGCTACCCCCGATGAAAATCAAATCGTTAGGCCCGGCATTTTTTTTGGACGCCTCTAATGCCGTATTGACATCAGGAAAGCTGCTGCCCTGAAGGTTGTGTTTTTTTGCTTCTGTAAAAAGTAGTTTCTCGTCAAGGCTGCGGGGAATGGATGCACGGGTAAAATAGTAAGTTGCATCATCGGGCAGGAGGGAAAGAACAGGATCAAGGTCTTTGTCGTTCACCATTCCCCATACGATGTGAAGGTTTTTATACGGTGTATTTTTTATCTGGTTTACGATCTCTTTTACTCCTGCTTCGTTGTGCCCTGTGTCACATATGATCCTCGGGTTGTGCCCCATTGTCTGCCACCTTCCTAAAAGTCCTGTTGACTCCTGCACATTTTCAAATCCGGAATAAATGTGTTGTTTCTCGATTTTATAACCTGCATTTTTCAATACATCAAGAGCAGAGAGAGCTGTTATAGTGTTTTTTCGTTGATACCACCCTAGCAGGGAAACTTTCAGGTCTTTGTAAGCCACATCGTTTCCGGAGTAAACCTGCATTATCTGTTTGTTGTCATGGGAGAATGTCGAGAAAGGGATAGAGTATTTTTTGTCTGCCTGGATCAGGGGAGCATTCTTTTCTTTTGCTGTATCTCTGAACACATCTATCGTTTCATCATCTGTTTCCCCAATCACAACAGGAGTTTCGAGTTTAATGATGCCTGCCTTCTCCTTTGCTATCAATGGTTTTGTGTTACCGAGGAACTGTGTGTGATCTAACCCTATGTTAGTAATGACGGAGAGGTCGGGGGATATGATATTTGTGGAATCGAGCCTTCCTCCCATACCTGTTTCTATTACTGCAACATCCACCTTCTCGTTCTTGAAATGTTCGAAAGCCATGGCTGCGGTCATCTCAAAAAAGGAGGGGTGGAGTTTATCTATGATTTTTTTATGGCCGGAGACGAACGATACAACTTCGGATTCCGGTATCGGCTTTCCATTCACTTTAATTCTTTCCCTGAAATCCTTAAGGTGAGGCGAGGTGTAAAGTCCGGTTTTGTAACCTGCCTGCATCAATACGGAGGCTATCATGTGCGAAACGCTGCCTTTGCCGTTTGTGCCTGCAACGTGAATGGTCCTGTATTCCCCATGCGGATGGCCGAAATACTCATCAAGCAGCAGTGTAGTGTGCAGATCGGCCTTGTAAGCTGATTTGCCCTGGCGCTGGTACATGGGCAACTGCCCGAAAAGGAACGTTGTTGCTTCTTCGTATGTCATTCCCTTATGTTGAATGATAATTATTGTAATTAATCTTCGGGCTAAAGTTAAATAAATTAAATATGCGGTTAAAAGAATCGGGCTGAATGATCTCTTTTCATATTAATTGCTAAATTTAAATAACCAAAAACTTTACATTATGGCTAAGAAAATATTTATTCTTGATACCAATGTGCTTCTTCATGATCACAAGTGTATCTACAACATGGATGATAATGACATTATCATTCCTATCGTGGTTCTTGAGGAACTGGATAAGTTTAAAAAGGGAAATGACCTGATAAATTACCAGGCAAGAGAGTTTGTGAGGGAACTTGACCGTCTTGCAGGTGAAAAACTGTTCAGTGACGGTGTGCCCCTGGGCCCGGGAAAGGGAAAGCTGTTTGTGGCCACAGGCAAGCCTTTCCCTGAAATAATGAATGAGTCATTTTCAGAGAAGAACGCAGATCACCGTATTCTTGCCATATCTCTTTTTGTAAAAGATAAGTTTCCGAAGCGCAAAGTCATTCTTATCACCAAAGACCTTAACCTCAGGATGAAGGCCAAATCACTGGGGTTGCTTTCCCAGGATTATGAATCCGATAAGGTTAAAAACCTTGATATCCTTTACAAAGGTGTTGAGATATATGAGGATTTTGATCAGGCATTCATTACCAAATTGTATGAGAAGAAGAGTGTGCCTGTAGATGAATTCCCCATGGATGATGAAATTCAGGCCAATCAGTATTTTGTTCTCAGGAACGGGAATCAGAGTATCCTTGCCTACTACAATCCTTTTACAGAACAGATACAACGGGTAGAGAAACACAGCGCTTATGGTATTGAGCCGCGTAACGCAGAGCAGACATTTTCTCTTCATGCCCTGCTGAACCCTGAGATAAAACTGGTATCGCTTACCGGTAAGGCCGG
>JALVJU010000570.1 GCA_027034005.1 Marinilabiliaceae bacterium | reverse complement strand
AAAACCTTACATAAATTTTAAAGAGACTATCTACGATTTCGGGGAGTTCAAGGAGAATGACGGATTGAAGACCCATGTTTTTGCATTCACAAACACCGGAGCGCAGCCACTGGTACTTCACCAGGTCAAGGCATCGTGCGGATGTACTACCCCGACTTGGACAAAAAGGCCTATTCCTCCGGGAGGCAAAGGCGAGATCAAGGTCGTGTTCAACCCTGCCAACCGCCCCGGAAACTTCAATAAGACTATAACAGTTTCATCGAATGCAGAGAATCCTTCGGTTGTGTTGCGCATCACCGGCAAAGTACTTGAGAGGGAAAAGACCATGCAGGACATTTACCCGGCCAAAATGGAAGGCTTGCGCCTGGAATCAACACATATCCCTTTTACCAAGATGACACCCAACCAGAAGAAGACCGAGCAACTTAAAGTGATAAATACATCTGATAAACCCTTAAAAGTTACATTCACAAATGTGCCCAAGCATCTGAAGATAAAATGTGTGCCTGAGACATTGAAACCGGGCGAAGCCGGTGCGATAGTCGCAAGCTATGATGCTGCACTGAAGAACGATTGGGGATTTGTTGTTGACAATGTGTTTATCAATCTGAACGATCAGCGTAACTACAAGAACAGACTGGCGATAAGTGCCAATATTGTTGAAGATTTTGATTCGTGGACAGAAGAGCAGATGAAGAATGCTCCTCACATATCTATTCCTGAAAAGGTGTTCAATTTTGGTGAGATCAAGCAGGGGGAAAAAGTTGAGCACAAATTCAAAGTGACCAATACTGGCAAATCAAATCTTGTTTTCCGTAAGATCAAAGCTTCATGCGGGTGTACTGCAATCAAACCACAAAAAATGGAGCTGGCACCGGGCGAGAGCACCTACATTACCGCAATATTCAATTCTGCACACAAAAAAGGAAGGCAGAATAAATCTATCACTATTATCAGCAATGATCCCAAGGCAACCAATGTTTTGTTAAGGATTTCTGGAAATGTTAAAGTAGAATAAAAATTATCCATTAGGTTTTAACCTAAAATAGTATTGTATAAATTAGCGGAGTACAGGTTTCTGTATTCCGCTAATTATTTATAGTGACATGAATGATATCGAACATCCTGAGAATTCTGAAGACTTCAAGGGACTGAAAGTAAATAAAGGCGTGGAAAAACTGCCTTCGGTAAATCCTGATGCAGCAAAAAAGTTCATCCGGAAAAAGCGTAAGCAGTTTTCTGTTGATGAATATGAGAAGGGAATACTGGAAGGCGACATGATGATACTGAGCCGTGCAGTTACATTGCTGGAGAGTGCCCGAAGTGACCATCAGGATATGGCTCAGGAGATAATCTCAAAATGCCTGCCCTATTCGGGGAAAAGTATCAGGATCGGTATTACGGGAGTACCTGGAGCCGGTAAGAGCACATTCATAGAAGCCCTGGGGATGAATATCATCAGTAACGGGCATAAAGTAGCGGTACTTGCCATTGATCCTTCAAGTGAAAGGTCTAAAGGCAGCATCCTTGGTGATAAGACGAGGATGGAGAAACTTTCGGTTGAGAAAAATGCATACATAAGGCCTTCGTCATCTTCCGGTTCCCTTGGAGGTGTAGCCCGTAAGACGAGGGAAACGATAATCCTTTGTGAGGCTGCAGGATTTGATACGGTGATAATCGAGACAGTGGGTGTGGGACAGTCGGAAGTGGCGGTTCATTCAATGGTCGATTTTTTTCTCCTTCTGATGCTGGCAGGTGCCGGTGATGAACTTCAGGGGATAAAAAGGGGAATTATGGAGATGGCCGATGCCATTGCTATCAACAAAGCCGACGGTCAGAATGTGGATAAAGCCATGCAGGCAAAATCGCAGTATCAAAGTGCTTTGCATCTTTTTCCGTTGCCGGAATCAGGATGGGAGCCTAAGGTGAAAACATGCTCCGCGCTTCATAACACGGGCATAGATGAGATATGGCAAATGATAAATGATTATGTTACCCTGACCAGGGAGAACGGTTATTTTGATTCGAACAGAAAAGAACAGGCAAAACACAGGATGACAGAGACGATAAATGAGGAGCTGCTGAATAATTTTTACCGAAATGAGGGGATAAAAAAAGCTTTGGCAGAGTATGAAAAAATGGTTTTGACGGGAAAGATAAGCTCGTATCGGGCAGCGAAAGAACTGCTTGATAAGTACTACCGGGAATTGTGACAAGCATAAAAAATCCCGGTATGTAGCTGGGAATAAAAATTAAATTAATGAATTTAAATTATAAGTATATGAAAAAAGTATTGGTTGTATTACTAGGCATTTTCATGCTCACTGGATGTGGTGACAGTAACAGTTACTCTATTAAAGGAAAGATAGAGGGAGCCAAGGACGGCACAGCATATCTGAAAAGCTATCAGGGCGGAAGGTCTGTTCCTGTTGATACTGCAGAACTGAAAAACGGAAAGTTCAAATTCACGGGAAGTGTTGATGCCCCTGTCCTGCATTTGATCTACATTAATAATTTACCAATGCCTATAGCATTTTTCCTTGAAAACAAGGATATAACCATCACAGCATCTGTCGACAGTCTTGACAAGGCAGTGATCAAAGGTTCTCCGGAAACTGATCTGTTTATTGAATTCAATAAAGGTATGCCCTCGCTCAAGCGCAGCATGGAGATTCGTCAGGATTTTATGAAAGCAC
>JALVJU010000569.1 GCA_027034005.1 Marinilabiliaceae bacterium | reverse complement strand
TTGTTGCTGTACATTCCCTCTCCGGTCAGGTATGTGCCGCCCCTGCCAAGGGACACAAGGATACGCTCTTTTATCTCTTCATGTTTGTCGGATATGATGATAAGGGCACGTTCGTAGTTGATGCCTTCCAGCATCAGGTCTATCACTTTACCTGTAACCCAAATGGTTATCCATGAATAAAGAGGTATCTTCCAGTCCTTGAACACTATCAGTCCCAGGAGTACGATTACCGAGTCAATGGTTATCAGAAGCTGTCCGACCGGCAGTTTGGTGAATTTGGCAAGTATCATGGCTATGATGTCCGATCCGCCCGAAGTTGCTTTTGAACGGAAGATCAGTCCCAGCCCGACACCTATGATTATCCCGCCGAAGATACCTGAAAGGAGCAGGTCGTCCTGAAGCCCGAGCGGGTCGTTCTCCCCAATGAAAAAAGTCAACGAGTCCATGAAGATGGTTGACAATATCATCCCAAAGACGGTCTTAAAGCCGAAACGCGGGCCCAGTATCTTTATCCCGAGATATGTAAGGGGAATGTTAAGAATAAGTCCGAACGTACCAACTGGCATTGCAGGGAACAGTTCGTGCACAACTATACCTATACCATAAACACCTCCCGGGACAATGTTGTAAGGATTGATAAAAAGTACATACCCCGATGCCAGGATAAATGCCCCGATCACAACCAAAGTGTAGTCAAAAATTATGGCTGTGATCTTTTTTCCGTAAATTTGAGTTCTAAGATTTCTCATAGTATTATTTTTTGGAGCCGCAAAAGTAATATTTAAAGTGAGATAACAAACAAATTTTGATAAATAAGTTTAAAAATTCACAGATATGAAGATAGCCTATTATCAGCAGGATATTGTTTGGGAGAATACCGGTGCTAATCTGAATAAGATAGAAAAGGTACTGGCTTCATTGAAGCCGGATACTGACCTGTTTGTGCTGCCGGAGATGTTCCATGCCGGTTTTACAATGAATCCCTCAAAAGTAGCCGAACCTATGGACGGGGATGTTGTTCAGTTTCTTAAGGAGAATGCCGACAAATACGGCATCACTATCATCGGCAGTGCCGTGATATCGGAAAATGGAAAGTTTTATAACCGGCTGCTTGTTGTTTCTACCGGCGGAAAGGTTGTTACTTACGATAAGCGCCACCTGTTCAGTGTGGGAGGGGAGGACAAGAATTATATCCCGGGGAATAAAAGAGTTGTAACAAAAGTAAAAGATGTAAGGGTAATGCTTTTGATATGTTACGACCTCAGGTTTCCTGTTTGGAGCAGGTCAAAAAATGATTATGACCTCCTGATATATATTGCCAACTGGCCGGCATCGCGCGCTGAAGTGTGGAAAACTTTGCTGAAAGCCAGGGCGATAGAGAACCAGTGTTATGTTGTCGGGGTAAACAGGGTTGGCAAAGATGATACAATAACTTACACAGGTGATTCCATGGTTTTGGATGCCAAAGGTAAAATTATCAGCGAAGCAGGGAAGAAGGAGGGAGTGTTCTATGCTGTGACAGACATGGGGGCATTAAAAGATTTCAGGGCGAAATTCCCTGTATGGAGAGATGCTGATGATTTTGAGCTAAAGGTGTAAAGAAACGCTTTTTGTTTTACATAATTTTTATTACGGCATTATTTTTGAACAAGATCAGTTGGAGTTTGTTTCATTAGTAGTAATTTATGTAAAATGAGAGATGAAAAAAATAATTATATATGCGGATGATGACAGGGCAGACCTGTTGGCAGAACTGCTGCAACATCTTGACCTTATTCGTTCCGTAGAGGTTGAGGACGTATCGGAAGCCAGGATTTATCCCGGAGGGAATTTTGAGATAAAACCTCCCGGAGAAAAAGCAGAAGATAAGGAGACAAAAGAGATGGAACCGGAGCTCAGAGGCAGTAAAAATATTGAACAACTGCGAGAAGCACTCTCGGCCATCGAGAGTATCCGCGACAAAAACAAGAAGCGTTATGGCATGTAAGCATGATTGCAAATATTTTATGTGAGGCCACTTTTCAATCTCCTGAAAAGTGGTTTATTTTTTTACTTTTGTAGTGTAAAAGATTAAATATGCATCTGAAACATATCAACATCATCAACTTTAAGAATATTACCCAGGCGGAGCTGTTTTTCACGCCCGGGATAAATTGCTTTGTCGGCCCAAACGGGTCGGGAAAGACAAACATGTTAGATGCATTTTATTATCTCTCTTTCTGCAAAAGTTATTTTAACCCTGCTGACAGTAATAACATTAAACATGGTGAGGCGTTCTTTGTGATTCAGGGCGAATATGACCGGAACGATGAAAATGAACATATCTATTGTGGTATCAAAAGGAACCAGAAAAAACAGTTTAAAAGGAACAAGAAGGAGTATTCCAAACTGTCGGACCACATCGGACTGTTGCCCCTGGTGATGATATCTCCGTCGGATGAACAGCTGATAACCGAAGGGAGTGAGCAGCGCCGAAAGTATATCGACAGTGTTGTGTCGCAGTACGATAAGATATATTTGAACAGGGTGATACGATACAACAGGATACTGATGCAGCGTAATGCCTTGTTGAAACAATTGAGGGAGAGCAACGGGGATCCTTCCTCGCTGGATATCTGGGATGCACAGCTTACTGAACTGGGGGAACTTATCTTTGAGCAGAGGAGGGAGTTCATAAATGAGCTGGAGCCTATTTACC
>JALVJU010000568.1 GCA_027034005.1 Marinilabiliaceae bacterium | reverse complement strand
TGTTTTAGCTGTTGTGGCATCAATAGGTGTTCATCCGTATGCTTTTCTGGGATTGTTTATCCTGGGGACATTTCTTCTGATGCGCGAGCTGGAAGAGATGCTCTGTAAAACAAAAAACACTCCTCTTATTGTGACATCATCAGTTCTGGGTATTGGCATTTTTGTGATGAGCTTTCTGTTCTTCAACAACGGGATGCCGTCGAAGTGGATGCTTCTGCTGATAATCCCGGTCTGGGTACTTTTCCTTCAGGTTCTTTTCAATCGTTTTGAGAACCCATTCCGGAAAGTTGCATATTATCTTTTGATAGCTGTTTACGTTTCATTGCCGATGTTCTCACTCAACATACTTGCATTTTCCGAAGGGAATTACAATCCGTACCTGTTGCTGTCATTCTTCATTATGGTTTGGGTAAACGATACGGGGGCATACTTAGTTGGTGTGAATTTTGGCAAACACAGGCTGTTTGAACGCATCTCTCCCAAGAAATCATGGGAAGGATTCTGGGGAGGGCTGGCATTAACGGTTATTGCAGCATATCTATTGCATATGTGGGTTGAAGAGGGCAGCCTTGCACTTTGGCTGACATCAGGAGTCCTGGTCTCTGTTTTTGCGACACTTGGTGACCTGGTGGAGTCGATGCTTAAACGCAGTGTGAACATTAAAGATTCCGGGAAAATTCTGCCCGGGCACGGAGGTGTTCTCGACCGGTTTGACGGAGCTCTTTTTGCTGCTCCGATAATGAGTATTCTGTTTTTCCTTTTTGGATAAATTGATTAAAAAATAAAAATGGCAACCGTTCATAAAGAGGGATACAAGATCATATTTTTCACATTTCTTTTAATGATACTCGTGAATGTTGTAACATACTACATGAGTGACGGAAATATGCATACATTAAAGATATCCGCTCTTGTAACTGTTTTCCTTTTAATCCTTGTAGCTGGCTTTTTCAGGAGTCCGCGCCGTGAGAGTTACAGTAATGCTGATGCCATTCTTGCACCTGCTGACGGAAAGATAGTAGTGATAGAAGAGGTGGACGAACCGGAATACCTGAAAACAAAATGTCTCCAGGTTTCTATCTTCATGTCGCCCACAAATGTTCACATCAACTGGTTTCCCGTTGACGGCATCATAAAATATTTTAAGCATCACAAAGGGCGGTTCCGTGCCGCATACCTTCCGAAGTCATCTACCGAGAACGAACGTACTACAATTGTGATAAAGCACACGGAGGGAGTCCTCGTACTGCTGCGCCAGGTGGCAGGAGCCATGGCGCGCAGGATTGTAAGTTATGTGCACGAGGGTGATGAGGTGCAGCAGGGACAGCAGCTCGGGTTTATCAAATTTGGTTCCAGGGTCGACCTCTACCTTCCGCTTGACACAAAAATAGATGTAAAACTGAACCAGAAAGTCAGGGGCAAGCAGACAATAATCGGATGGCTCAGGGAACCCGATACATTCTGGTAATTCGTTTTATCTTTTCCGATAAAAATCTGAACAATGAAATATTTTACACTTATCATTCTTTCCTCCATACTTTTTCTGGGTGGATGTAAAAATAAAGAGCAAAGAGTCGTACTCATAAAAACCGATTACGGCAACATCAAAATTAAACTTTACGATGAAACTCCACGCCATCGTGATAACTTCATTAAGCTCACAGAAGAAGGCTTTTATAACGGAGTGCTTTTTCACCGTGTGATAAATGAGTTCATGATACAGGGCGGCGACCCGGATTCAAAAAATGCCAAACCAGGCGATCGGCTTGGTAATGGCGGCCCGGGATACAAAATACCGGCAGAGATACATTTCCCTGAACTGTTTCACAAAAAAGGTGTTATTGCTGCCGCCAGGGAAGGCGACAGGGTAAACCCGGAAAAGATGTCGTCAGGGTCGCAGTTTTACATCGTCCAGGGAAAGAAATTCACTGATGAAGAGCTTGACAAAGTGGAGATGAGGGTTAATGATATGCGGAAGCAACAGATAAGCTACAAACTGATGTCGCAATACAAGGATTCACTGATATTGCTTCAGCAGCAACAAAAGTTTGATGAGTTGATGGCATTGCAAAACAGGATACAGAAGCAGGCCGAAACTGAGCTCAGCAAAAACCGTTTTTCTTTTCCCGAAAATGTAAGGGAGGTTTACAAAACCATAGGCGGCACACCACACCTCGACTCAAACTATACTGTGTTCGGTGAGGTGATAGAAGGCCTTGATGTGGTTGACAGCATTGCCGCAGTAAAGACCGACCGGTACGACAGGCCGGTAAAAGATATCAGAATGACGGTAGAAGTTGTAAAGTAGAAAGTAGAAAGTTAATAAAGTTCTTAAAGTTGTAAAGTATAAAAGTTTTATGAAACGATTTTTTCTCATAGGTTTTGTCCTGATACTTTTTTCAAACATACAAGGTGTGTCCCAGTCCAGTGAACCTGTTTACTATGTGAATATCATCACGAACATGGGCACGATGAAGGTCAAACTGTACAACGAAACGCCTCATCACAGGGACAAATTCCTGGAGCTAGTTGGCAAGAAACATTACGACGGCACTCTCTTCTATCGTGTAGTAAAAAATTTCGTGATACAGGGCGGGAGCGATGATTCACGCAATGCACCTCCCGGAAAACATATTGGCTACGGCAAGGCGATAAATATCGATTCGGAATTCAACGATAAGTGTTTTCACAAAAAAGGGG
>JALVJU010000567.1 GCA_027034005.1 Marinilabiliaceae bacterium | reverse complement strand
ATCAATTTGATAGAAAACAGTGCTTTCAAAAAAATGGATGATGTAAAGAAGATGTTATCCGTTCTCTACTTTGAAACAGGCAATTATGAAAACGCATTACCCCTGATAAAATCCATTTATGATAAACAGCCTGAGGATTACAGGAATTTTATCCATTATGCCGATATTCTTGCATTCAACAAAGAGTATATAGATGCCATAGCACTCCTTAAAAAGGGATTCTTTAATGACCCATATAACTTTGAAATAAACAAACGGCTGGGTGATTATTACATAAAGATCGACAGTTTAAATGACGCGATAAATCATTATGAGATACTGTTCAAGACATACCCGGAAAATCAGGTTGTAGCATTGAAGCTGGCAAAATTATACTTAAACACTAAAGAATACCGTAAAAGTTTAAACGTGTGTGACACGATCTTAATACGATCTCCTGATAATGAAAAATTCCTGGAGCTAAAAGGTATCGTCTATTTCAAGGTCGCTCAATACAGTAATGCAATATTTGTAATGAAAAGGCTTGAAAGGCTGGGAGACAATTCATTCACAGTACAGAGAATACTGGGAATATCGTATTATAAAAAAGGCAAATATATTGATGCCTCCATTTACCTGAAAAAAGCCCTTGAATGGCAACCTGTCAACCCTGTCGTAAATTACTATCTCGGGGCATCACTGGGAATGCTGCCTGTGCCGACAGACGGACTACCCTACCTGGAAGAAGCGATCAGGCTTTTACAACCACCACCAAACGTGATGAAAAACATCCATTTAAGCATGGCAAACATTTACTACAATTCTGCCGACTACAAGCTGGCTATAAAGAATTATAAAGAAGCACTGAAATACGATCCTAAAAGCGTTGAAAACTATTTGCATATAGCTACTGTTTACGACCAGGAACTAAAAAACAAAAAAGCTGCTTTGAAGTACTACAAAAAATACGTGGAATCCTTACCAGAAGATTTAGACCCTAAAAAAGGCCGTGAACTATATGCAATAAACCTGAAAGAATATGCCAATAAAAGAATAACAGCAATAAAGGAAGAGATCTTCTTTGATACGGGAAAAGAAAAATAAAGCACATTGAATTATTAGAATCAAAAGGAAGGACTCCATTAGAATGGCGGCCTTCTTTCTATTAAGCTAGTTTTAGAAAAGAAAGAATTATTCGGCATTAATGAACTCATCAAGGTTCTGCTGCTACTCGCAGGAAGAAAAAACAAACACGCCTAGCGTAAATACTAAAACAAACAATCCTGCTACTTTAATTCCTTTTGTTTTCATAACTTTTTATTTTTTGATCTCTACATTACAAATGTATTGCAAAGACCACCCCCGGCTCTTACAAGATTTCATAAAAATTGTATGCAATTACGTTTATGCCGGTTTAATGATGCCTCTAGCCATCTTACTACACCATAAAACAACACACCTGATGTGATTTAAAAACAACTTAAAATGATAAATTTGTAAAACTCACCATAAAAAAAAGAAATGAAACCCCTGTTCAATTTTACGCTGATACTGTTAACGATTTCAGTTAACGCATTTGCACAAGAGCCTACATACGGCGAAAAGCTCGGTTTCAAAAAAGGAACTAAAGTGATAATCTTTCATGTGGATGATCTTGGAATGTCTTACTCATCGAATGAAGGAGCTCTTAAAGCCATTGACGAAGGCCTTGCCACTTCGGGAAGTATCATGATGCCGTGCCCTTGGGTGCCGGGAATTGTGAACTACATGAAAAAACATTCCGGCCACGACTTCGGACTGCACCTGACTTTTACATCCGAGTGGGACGACTACCGCTGGGGGCCTGTGGCAGGAGTGAACTGCGTGCCTACTATGGCTGACGACCAGGGAAAGCTGTGGGACAATGTTGCCTTAGTGGTTGAACATGCTACCACCAAAGATTTTGAAACAGAAATGAGGGCACAAATAGACCTTGCCCTAAGGATGGGGATAAAGCCCACTCACCTCGATTCGCACATGGGAACGGTATTTGCCAAGCCTGAATTTATCCAGACCTATGTTAAGTTAGGAATTGAATACGGTATCCCGGTACTTTTTCCCGGAGGCCACAACACAATTGTTTCGCGGGATTTCAAAGACAATCCCGGCTTTATGGACCAGGCACGTGAGATAGGCAGGCAACTATGGTCTGCAGGACTGCCCGTGATAGATGATGTGGTCAGCGATACTTACGACTGGACATTACCGGAAGGAATGGAAAAGACAGACGAGAACCTTCGGGCATACAAAACATCAAAGTTCATCGAACGCATAAAAGAGATGAAACCGGGCATCACAGAGGTCATACTTCACTGTACGGAACCGTCTGATGTTTTTCCTCGCATTACATCCTCATCGGAAACCCGCAAAGGAGACCTTCTCGCAATGCTCGACCCAAAATTAAAGGCATACATCGAGAAAGAAGGGATAGTGCTGACCACATGGAAAGAACTGATGGAAAGAAGGAAGAAACTTACGGACGGGAAATAGGCCCTGTCTTTAAGGTGCTATCAAGAAAAGCTTACCGCGTTCCCTGTGACAGAGACAACTCTTAGCAGTATCAGAACTCCTGACCTATCGTAAACTCAATGTGTAGCAAATTTGTAAATCATCTTAAGATCAGTACCCGGGAATATTGTTTCAGAATCGTTTAGTAAGTCCAAAATATTTGCAACAGCTTTATTGT
>JALVJU010000566.1 GCA_027034005.1 Marinilabiliaceae bacterium | reverse complement strand
TTGTAGTAAGGTTGTTAAGGAAAGCTCTGTCGTGAGAGATAATCAGCACGGCACCGCTGTAATCCTTCAAAAAATCTTCCAGCCACTGAATAGAATCTATGTCGAGGTGGTTTGTAGGCTCATCTAAAAGGAAGAGGTCCGGCTTCTTAAGAAGTATCTTAGCAAGCTCTATACGCATCCTCCACCCGCCGCTAAACTCACCTGTGTTCCTATTAAAGTCGCTCTGCTTGAATCCAAGTCCTTTCAATGTTACCTCAATGGATGCCTTGTAGTTGGCTCCCTCAAGAAGGTCGTACCTTTCCGTTTTTTCATGCAGCTTATCAAGCAGTTCCAGGTAAGCATCCGATTCATAGTCTTCACGTTCAGCGATCTCACGGTTCAGTTTCCCTATCTCTTTCTCTATTGCCTTCAACTCTTCAAATGCCAGCTCAACTTCTTCGGCCACAGTCCTTGTGTTGGTATGCTTCATGTGCTGTGGAAGGTAACCGATGGTAAAATCCTTTGGCAACGCTATGCTGCCCGATGTAGGGGGCATCAGGCCTGCGATAATCTTCAGAAGGGTGGTCTTGCCTGCCCCGTTCTTACCTACCAGGCCAATCCTGTCCCTCACATTTATCTGAAAAGAGACATCGTTAAAAAGCAGAAAACCGCCAAAATCAACGGTAATTTTATTTATTGAGACCATGAATATTCAGAATTTCCGCAAAGATAAGAAATTAAAAAAGGGAACAACACAATGTCATTCCCTTAAAATCTATTTTAGACCCTGATTTAGTTCTCCAAAGCTTTTTTCATTGTTGCACCTATGTCGGCAGGTGAATCTACAACATGAATACCACACTCGCGCATTATCTGCATCTTGGCAGCAGCTGTGTCAGCCTTACCTCCTACAATGGCTCCTGCGTGACCCATACGGCGACCTTTAGGGGCAGTCTGCCCTGCAATGAAACCAACAACGGGCTTGGTGCCGTTCTCTTTAATGTAGTATGCAGCTTCAGCTTCCATGCTACCTCCAATCTCACCTATCATGATAATTCCATCGGTACCAGGATCGTTCATCAGCATCTCAACGGCCTCTTTGGTAGTTGTTCCGATGATAGGGTCACCGCCGATGCCGATACATGTGCTCTGACCCAGTCCCAGTTTGGTAAGCTGGTCAACAGCTTCGTAAGTCAAAGTGCCCGAGCGGCTCACAACCCCGATATTTCCTTTCATGTGGATGAAGCCCGGCATAATACCTACCTTAGCCTCTCCCGGTGTGATCACTCCGGGACAGTTAGGCCCTACAAGCCTTGAATCTTTGTCGGAAAGGTAATACTTAACGGTAACCATGTCTTTAGTGGGAATACCTTCGGTGATACAGATGATGGTCTTGATACCGGCATCAGCAGCCTCCATGATAGCATCGGCGGCAAATGCAGGCGGGACGAAAATTACCGATACATCGGCCTTGACCTCTTCAACTGCATCTTTTACTGTGTTGAAAACCGGCAGTCCAAGGTGCTTTGTTCCTCCTTTACCCGGAGTTACACCACCTACTACTTTACTGCCATACTCTATCATTTGACCGGCGTGAAATGTACCTTCACTGCCTGTGAATCCCTGAACAATTATTCTGGAATCTTTATTTACTAAAACACTCATAAGATATTATATTTAATTATCTATATATTTTGAAGAACCAAAAATAGCAGAAATCTTCATACTTACCCAAAATCCGCAAGAAATATTTTTCTTGCGGATTCGATATAAGAAAATCAACCGATTACAGTTTCGTTTTACTCTCTGTAATCCGTGATTTTCTATATCAGCCTGCCTGTCTAGCTGCGTAGCCAGATAAACCCGCCTACATGGTCAGGCGGGCCTGCCTGGTTGTACAGGCAGGTGGTCAGGCTTTCGCTACAAAACACCTTTGCGGATTTAAGGAAATAATCTATTGACAACCACTCTGTTTTGCATTAACTTTAAACAAAGTTGAGTAAAAGCAAGAATAGCTTCCCGGTTACTCTTCTCCGCGTTCAGCAACAGAGAAATTTACAGCAGGCAGTTTGATTAATATGTAATTTTATTATTTTCGTGAAGTTGAAAACCTAAATGACAGAAAAATGAACAAAAAGATCCTGACCATAGTATTAATAGCATTCGCTTCATTCACGGCCACACAACAGATCTCAGGCCAGAGTTTACTTGAGAGAATGGCAAAGCATGCTAAGAAAAAAGCAGAGCAGGAAGCTGAAAAGAGAGCTAATGAAAAGATCGACAAGCAGATCGATAAAACCTTCAATGCCGTTGAAAAGAAATACTCCAAAGAGGAAAAAAAGGATGAACATCATCCGGCAAAAACTACGGAAGGCAACAATCAGGAAAGTGTAAATCACAATCAGGCCCTGAACGAAATGATGAAAAACATGGGTATGTCTTCCACTCCTTTGACCCTTGATGATAACTACGATTTTACATCCTCCGTTTCCATGAACTTTAAAACCTATGCAAAAGACGGATCACTGGAGAGCAACGGAGACATGGTATCATATTACAACACGGGAAAGGATTATATTGCATATGAATTCAAGGACGGAGACATAAAAAATGCAAACAACGAAAAGACAGGGTTTTTTATTCTTGACTTCAGGAACAAAGCAACTATAATTTTAGGTAACGACAATGGGGAGAATAGCGGCATTGCATACGGCCTTGGAAATATGATTAACAAAGAAGAGTTCAATGCCGAGGCAAAAGACAATCCGCAATTCAAAAAGAACAATGAGAAATACGAAGAAAACAATCCCTACCTGAAAAAGACCGGAAGGACAAAAACCATTGCCGGGTACAAATGTGAGGAATACACCTACGAAACCGAGGATGTCTCCTCCAGGTTCTGGATAACCCATGACCTGGAATGGAACTACAAAGACCTTATGCGATACACCTTTACCTCTTCGATATATTCTTATGCCGGCACTAACGGCTTTTTGATGGAGAGCGAAACAATTGACAAAAAAACAGGGGAGAAAATGTTGTTTCAGGTCACCGATATAAACAATAACATCTCTAAGGACATTAATCTTTCCCAGTATAAGATCACTAACCTTGGCAATATGAATATACCTTCCGGTGAAGAACAACAATAGTTGTTAACCGGTTTTTTCTTTAATGATCTTGTTTAGAATATCCTTAAGCAGGTCAACGTTTATGGGCTTTGCCAGAAAATCGTTGCTTCCTGCTTCAAGGGCTTTGTGTCTGTCCTCAAAAGTGGCATAGGCCGACTGCACGATTATGTTCAGTCGTGGTGCAAATTTGCGTATCTCACGTATGGCATCCAGGCCGTTCATCTCAGGCAGTTTTATATCCATCAGAACAAGGTCGATATCGTCACGCTCCTTACAGATATCGACTGCCTCTTTCCCCGTTTTTGCATGTATGATATTGATGTGATTACCTATCTTTTTGATGAGTGTGTTCAGATAGAAAAAATTTATCTCATCATCCTCAGCTACTAAAATATTAGGAGTAACAGAATTAGAATCTACATCAGGAACATGATCAGCAGACTCCTTGTCCTGACTCTCTTTTACAGGTTTGTAAGGAATAAAAAAAACGAATTTTGAGCCTTTACTCTCTTCCGATTCAACATAGATCCGACCTCCCATTAACTCCGTATTTTCTTTGGCAATGGAAAGACCGAGCCCAAGACCACCATATTCCCTGGTTATCCTTTTTCCGGCCTGTGAGAAACGGTTAAAAATCATCTGTTGCTTGTCTTTTGCAATGCCTATCCCCGTGTCTTTAACATAAAACTCCAACTCTTTCCCTTTTAGTTTATAACCAAATTCAATGTAGCCTTTATCTGTGTAACGGAATGCATTATCGATAAGGTTGCACAATACCTTCCTGAGTTTCACTTCATCAGCCATTACAAGGGCTTTATCGTCAGGCAATCCTGTTTTGATATACAGGGGTGTCTTGTTGTTTTTGGCCTGATGATCGTACTGCGTGAAAAGCTCAAGAAACAGTTTGTTTATGTTAACCTTGTTCTCTGCAACTTTCACCTGCCTTGTCTCAAGGATAGATATCTCCAGTATATCATCGATGATTCGCATCAGCTGATTACTACTGTTCTTTATTATATCAATGTAAAGTTTCTTCTGCTCCCTGTCAATATCTTCTTCATCAAGCATACTGGCAAAGCCCATGATACCGTTCATTGGTGTGCGTATCTCATGGCTCATGTTGGCAAGAAACTCTGACTTCAGCCTGTCGCTCTCCTCAGCTTTCTCCTTGGCCTCCCGAAGTTCTTTATTTTTCTCCAGCAGAGCCTTTTCCGCTTTTTTTCGTTCAGTCAGGTCACGGATAATAGCAAGGTGGTACTTGCCGTTCATTAGGGTAGTATTCATTTCGATGGGTATCTTGGCCCCATTCTTGCAAACTATCTCCCTTTCTGAAATTATCTGAGGCACATCCCTTAATTCTGCAAATCTCATAGGGCTCTTTTCCAGCGACTCTTTTGAAAATATCTTCCCTACAAAAACATTCAGAAGTTCATCACGACTGTATCCGGTAAGCTCACAAAACCTACTGTTCATATCGATAATGTGACCTTTTTCATCACCCACGATTATCGCATCACCAGCATTTTCGAACAAGGTTTTGAACTTTATCTCATTTTGTTCGAGTTGTTTTTGCGTTTCAACACAATCGCTGATATCCCTGACTATGGACAGGCGCACGTCTTTACCCTGATAGTTGATATTCTGCCCGTAAATCTCTACCGGGAAAGGTGTACCGTCTTTTTTAATTGCATTTACCCTGTAAAATTTTTTGATTTTTCGATCCAGGGTTTCTTTGATCAGCTTCTGGCTCTCTTTATCGAATGCACTAAGGCTATACATACCTATCGCCTCTTCATAAGTATATCCGAAAAGTTCATGCCCCGTTTTATTAGTCTCTATCACATAACCATCTATCATCAAATATACAGCTTCCCTGATATAGTTGTCAAGTATCTTATACCACTCTGATGATTTCCCGGCCAAAACAGCATCCTTGTTGTTAAGGGATTCCTTTAATTCAGATAGTTTTGCATTTAACAGGTCATTCTCTTTTTGCAGTTCCTCGTATGATCTTTCCCTGTTTGCCATTAAGTTAGTTTAAAGGGATTGGATTATTAAATTTAAGAAAAAAATATTGTTTATCAACTATTGCCTGTTGTTTTTGACAGCTTTTACAAAGCGTTGCATTCCTTCATCGATATCGCTTACCGCAAGTGAGATCCGTACCTTACCTGAATCTCCAAAAGCTATTCCGGGGATCACCACAACACCATTTTTCTTCTTTGCCGTTGTTATGCAGAAATCCTTCACATCACCTTTTATCACCTTGTCAAGCCCGGCAAAGAGGTAGAAACTGCCGGTGGGTTTCACATAGGGTATTTTAAGCTCATCAAGATATGCCATTACCTTGTCCCTGTTCTGTTTCAAATGTTGGTTATACCTTTCTATGGTCGATGCTGTTTCTCCCCTGACAATGGGAATTGCCGCATACTGATTGGCCGTTGGCGGTGCACTGATGATGGAGGCATTGTTTGAGACTATCGCCCTTGCCAGTGCCTTGTTTCGTGTAACTGCCCACCCTACTCTCAGTCCTGCCACAGCACCGCTTTTTGATATGCCGTTGACCATGATGGTACGGTCAAAATATTTTGAGAACGAACCTGGGTTCTCCCCTTCGTAGATGAGCTTGCCGTATATCTCATCGGAAATTACATAACCGCTTGTAAGCCTGTTTTGCAAAACATCAGAAATATTTTTCATTTCGATGCTGCTCAATACCCGTCCTGTGGGATTGGCAGGAGAATTGAGGATAAGGATATCATTGTGGCTGACATTACGGGAGAGCCAATAGGTATCGATACCATGGTCTGCCGTCAGCTTGTAGGTAATTACCTCCAGGCCGAACTCTGCGGGTATCTTTTTGTAGATACCAAAGTTGACCTCCGGGATAAGCACCCTTTTTGCCCCAAGTTTAGCCAGTGTTTTGATGGTTGCATAGATAGCATTTTGCACCCCGATAGTTATCACCACATTATCTGCATCATAACTGTAGCCGTCCTCTTTTTTCTGTGCATCGGCAACAGCTTCCCTCAGTTCCATCAGGCCTCCGTTCGGACAGTAATTAACACCTCCTTCATTCAAACTTTTTGTCAGTGCCTCGATGATCTTTTTGTCGGGAGTGAAATCCCTCAGTTCACCAAGCCCAAGTGAGACACCTGTGGGATGCAGTGCCAGGTTGACTTCCCGAATGGCAGGGAGCGGAAATTCAGTAACAGAGAGGCGTTCGTCGATTGTCATGTATGTTTCGTTTTGGCCACAAATATAACTTCACAAATGTTTTTATTTCAAAAAAACAGACATGTTTTTGTAGATTTTGAACATCAGGCAAAAAGTAATGTTTTAAAATGCTACATTTAAATACATTAAAATCATTCACTAAAAACACTTCACGATGCTCGTTAAAATAAAACCTTCTTTTTTTCCTGTTTTAAGTCTGGCACTGATACTCTTTTCTTTTTACGGTTGTTCAAAAACAAAAGACTACACAAAGCTTGTGGACCCCATGATAGGGACCGACTGGAACGGGCATACATTTCCCGGGGCAACACTTCCCAACGGCATGGTGCAGTTAAGCCCCGACACAAAGACCACTACATGGAACAACTGCTCCGGTTACCACTACTCCGACAAAACGATAATGGGGTTCAGCCATACGCATTACAGCGGAACCGGCGCTGCCGGAGGAGGCGATATCATGTTTATGCCTGCCGTGGGAGAGATAAAACTGAATGCAGGCGAAGAAAGTAATCCTGAAAGCGGTTATCGTTCGCGGTTTTTTCACGATAACGAAAAAGCATTCCCGGGATTTTATTCGGTAGTTCTCGACGATTACAACATAAAAGTGTCCCTAACAGCTACTTTAAGGGCAGGCTTTCAAAAGTATCTCTTCCCGAAAGACTCTAAAGCCAATGTGATACTCGACCTCGTGCACGGGATACAAGACGGCCCTGACAGTCTGTTCCTGCAGGTAAAGGACGGTGAGATATCCGGTTACAGAGCAGCATCGGGAGGACTCGACAAGAGCAATACTGTATATTTTGTGGCAAAGTTCTCAAAACCGTTCAAAGAGTTTGGGATTGCAGTAAATGATACTGTGAAGGAAAACCTTCAGGCAGCAAAGGGACGGAATATTAAGGCATTTTTCAGTTTTGATACCGGGGAAGACCGGACTGTGCTGCTGAAAACAGGCATCTCCACCGTAAGCATTGAAGGAGCAAGGAAAAACCTGAATGCTGAAATTCCCGGCTGGGACTTTGAGAAGGTTATGGATGAAGCCAAAGAGATTTGGAACAAAGAGCTTGGCAAGATAGAGGTGGAAGGAGGCACTGCTGAACAGCAGACTGTTTTTTACACAGCTATGTACCACGCTATGATACATCCCAATGTCAACATGGATGTTGACGGCAGATATCGCAGCGTTAACAAAAAGGTGTACAAAACCGATGATTTCGTTAACTACACCACATTTTCTCTGTGGGATACTTTCAGGGCTTTGCACCCGCTGCAGACCATAATCAACCAACAGAAAACCAACGAGTACATCAAAACGTTCCTCGAGCGATACGAGCATAACAAGAACATGCCAATCATGGAGTTCTCCAACAGTGAGACCTATACCATGATTGGTTACCATTCAATACCGGTTGTTGCCGATGCCTATGTGAAAGACATCAGAGGTTACGATACGGAAGAGGCATTCAAAGCGGTAAAACAACTTGCCGACGGCCCTCGTGAAGG
>JALVJU010000565.1 GCA_027034005.1 Marinilabiliaceae bacterium | reverse complement strand
GGCTGGGACGCATCATCCGGTTACCACTATCCCGATACGGTAATATACGGATTCAGTCATACGCATTTGAGCGGAACAGGTATTGGGGATATGGGTGATGTTTCTTTGTTGCCATTTTCGGGCGATCCGGATAAAAAACCGGTTGCTTACTTTAAGAAAAACACAGAAAAGGCCACTCCGGGATACTATACGGTATTTCTGGATAATTACGGAATAAAGGTTGAACTAACGGCCACGGAAAGGGTTGGATATCAGAAATACACATATAAAAATAAGAATTCTAGAAAAGTGATGCTCGACCTGGGGCACGTGTTGCAGCCAAACTGGGGGCACAATATGGTGGAGAATGAGTTCAGGGTGTTGAACTCAAGTACTGTTGAAGGAGTTCAGATAACCTCAGGCTGGGCTGCACATCATGTCATAGCATATCGCATTGAATTTTCAGAGCCTTTTACCGGTGTTGATATCACAGAGAACGGAAAGAAAACAGAGGCTGATGAGATAAAGACAAAGAAAGCTCAGGTATATTTTTCATTCAAAGAATCAGACCATCCGTTGCTTGTGAAAGTTGCATTGTCACCTGTTGATACTCACGGCGCTTCGTTGAACATGGATGTAGAGGTTGCAACATGGGATTTCGGCAAGATATATTCCAGGGCAAAAGAAGCCTGGCAGAAAGCATTGTCGGGTGTGTGGATAGAAACAAAAGACCAGACAGTGAAGAAGAATTTTTACACAGCACTCTATCACACAATGATGGCCCCCTACACCTATCAGGATATCGACGGCAGGTTTCTGGGGATGAACAAGGAGGTGCTGCGTGCACCAAAAAAATATGTGAACCATACTGCGTACTCCTTGTGGGATACATACAGGTCGTTATATCCGTTACTCACCATAATACGTCCTGAAAAAGCAAAAGAGTGGTCGGAGAACCTTGTGCAAAAATACCGTGAAGGAGGGATCTTGCCCAAATGGCCTCTTGCTTCAAACTATACAGGCACCATGGACGGCTATCCTGCTGTGGCCATTATTGCTGATGCCATAACAAAAGGCCTGGTGACCGAACGACTTGATGATGCACTTAATGCAGCCACTTTTTCTTCAGTATGGCAGCCTTCGATAGTAGAGAAGTTTAAAGGTTCCCGTGAAGCTGACATAATGACAAAACACTTTTATTTCAAGGATAAGTACGGATTTATTCCTGTCGATTCAATCTCCGAATCTGTTTCGTGGGGGCTTGAAATGGCATACTATGATTGGTGTACAGCACAGATAGCAAAGTATGCCGGAAACAGCAAAGTACATGATGAGTATACGGACAAATCGACATGGTGGCAAAGATACTATGATGACCAGACAGGACTTATGCGCGGCAAGTTGGCTGATGGCTCCTGGAGGACTCCCTTCAGGCCTAAATATTCCAGCCATCAGAAAAGCGATTATGTTGAAGGAACTGCCTGGCAGTGGGCATTCTTTGTGCCGCATGATGTTGAAGGGCTGATAAAGGCTCACGGCTCAAAAAAGAAATTTGAAACTATGCTAGATACTCTTTTCACAACTGCATCAGTGGTGGAGGGCCAAAATGCCTCAGGTGATATCACGGGATTGATAGGACAGTATGCCCACGGAAACGAACCAAGTCATCACATGGCGTATCTTTACAACTGGACGGATTCACCATGGAAAACACAGATGTATGTTGACAGTATCCTCTACAACTTTTATTCCCCCACGCCCGAAGGAATCATAGGAAATGAAGATTGCGGACAGATGTCGGCATGGTACGTTTTGAGTGCTTTGGGGCTTTATCAGGTTTGTCCGGGGAAACCTGTATTTACTTTTGGAAGGCCCATAGTGGATAAAGCGGTTCTCAGGGTTCAGGGCGGGGTTCTTACAATTGATGTAAAGAACAATTCACGAAGGAATAAATACATAAAAGAAGTGAGGTTTAACGGGAAGAAACTTAATATTCTTTTCATTTCTTATGATAAAATTCGTAAAGGGGGAGCGCTTGAATTTGTAATGACAGGTGATAATACCAAGGCTTTTGTCCCGTAAATACTGATAAGATCCCGGTACAACAAACTTTGGTTTTAGCCGTTAATAAATAAGGAGTGATCATAGAACCTTGATTCATGGGAAAGAGAAATATAAATATTTATAAAGCATTTGCAACTGCATTTTTGTTGGCTTTCCTGTTGTTTTCATGTTACAAAACTGATCCTGATAAGATATCTGATGATATAAAATGGAAGCCTGATGTTTCTTTGCCTATGGGAGAGACAGAACTATCCCTCACTTCAGTTCCCGATAAAGTTCCACCTTTTCGGTATTCTAAAATATTATACGATACTCTGGATTTCGGTATTTCAGATATTTTTGATAGCAGGGGGGAAATAGACTCAATGATGTTCAGGATAAACCTGGTGAATGAGTTTCCGGCAGAGTGCGATGTAATTATTTTCTACCCGGAGTACGGTCAGGGCCTGGATTATGACAGATCACTAACCGGCGATGAACCCATAGTAATAGCACCGGGAAAGATTGATAGTGATGGAAAAAGTACTATTCCAAGTAAAAAACAAGTGGATATTTGGCTGACTTCAAAACAGGTTGATCAGCTTTTTACAGCAGATATATTGGTAGTTCGGGGCCTTATAAATGACCTGATAGTTACTCAACCCGTAAAGGATAATATAACTAATTACAAATTTACTGCCGGGTTAGGCCTGCGGGCAAAATTAGTTTATGAACAATGAACAGGATATTTTTAGTTATCCTTATATATTTTTTCAGTATTAATGTTGGCTACTCCCAGCAGGATAACACCCTGTTTTTTATGCATGAATTGCCTCAGGCCAACTTTGTAAATCCTGCCGTTCCATCAACATGTAAGATTTTTATCGGCATCCCCGCCTTGTCATCTGTCTCTGCAAATTATTCAAATACGGCTTTTACGGTTAAGGATGCTTTTTTTAAAAAGCAAGGTTCAGACTCCCTCTATCTTAATCCCGATAAGATCGTTTCCCGGATGAGAGGAAAAGAGCTGATAACATCAGATGTTGATCTGACACTGTTTACAATGGGGATACATGTGAAGAAGTACTATTTAACTTTTTCAATAAATGAAAAGGCAACGACATACAATATGATCCCTGCTGATATGGCAAAGCTTGCATGGTACGGTAATTCTAAGGATTTTACGGGCAAGGAGGCATCCGCAAACGGAACAAGGGTGAATGCGAACAACTATCATGAATTTGCATTCGGAGCATCCAAAAATGTGACTGACAAATGGAGGGTAGGGGTAAGGGCTAAAGCCCTGTTCGGTCTGGGCAATGTATTCACCCCCAAGACCAAAGGTTATCTTTTTACCGACAAAAACAGTTTTGCCCTGAACTTTATTCTTAATTCCAATGTTAAAAGTTCTCTTCCCCTGGACGTTTCTACCGACAGCCTCGGTAAAGTGACAAACATTGCCTTACGTGATGATGCCAATTTAAAAGACTATTTTTTTAACTTCCGGAATTTCGGCCTTGGGGTTGATATTGGATTTATAAATTATCTTGATGATAAGACAACCATATCGGGCAGCCTGCTTGATGTGGGAGCTATTTTTTGGAGTAAGGATACATATAAATTCATTTCGGAAGGACGGATGTCATATGCGGGCATAACTCCGGAAGGAGATATTGACAACTGGGGTCAGCTCGTAGATTCGCTACAGAATTTGTTTACCCCGGTGGAAAACAGTTCCAGGTTCTCCTCCCCATTAGTCCCAAAGATGTACATCGGGGCTACCAGGAAAGTTCACGATCACATAAATGTAGGTGCATTGGTCAGGACAGAGCTTTATCGAAACCGCCTGCATCCATCGCTTACCCTGTCGGCAAATACATTTGGTTTCGATGTGTTCAATGCCAGTGTCTCATATACGGTACAGAACGGAGAGTTCACGAACATTGGTGCCGGTATCGGTGTTAAGGCTGGCCCTGTACAGTTACATCTGATAAGTGATAACATTCCCGGTCTTTTCATGCTTGACAATACGAGGAATGTCAATATCCGCTTTGGAATAAGTATTGTGCCGGGATGTAAGGAGAGAGTGGAAACGGGACCTTCGGGAGGTAACGGCATAAAGCCCTTGCCGTGCTATTACAGCCCGTATAAAAAAACAAGAAAGAGAAGAAAATAAAGAGGGGGTTACTTATCCTTTGCATTATCGCACCAACTGATATTCCTTTATCAACAGGTCAGCAGGCAGGTGGAGGCGCCGGGCAAGTTTTCGGATCATATCAACCGTAAGTTTGCGCTTGCGGTTAAGTATTTCTGACACGCTGCTTTTACCTCCTATTTCGGGTACCAGATCGATCTGCTTAAGGTTCATCTCTTCCATTCGAATCTTTATTGCTTCTATGGGGCCAGGAGCATCGATCGGATAATTTTCTTTTTCATATTCATCTATGAGCAAACCCAGGATATCTGCTTCATCACTTTCGGTTGTTCCTTGCGGAGCATCGAAAATATCTTCAAGCCTTTTTAATGCTGCCCGGTAGTCTGTATCTGTTTTTATTGGTTTAATATTCATGGTATCTGCTTTTTTTGTTATGTGCATTAAAAACTCCACTTAAACCTCCAGAAGATAAAAGTGCCTTTCCCTCCCTGTTCAACCGGGGTGTCAGAAGTGAAGCACTGCACAAAAAGGTCCATATAGAGGTTTTCGGTCAAGGAATATTCAGCTGACGGCCCGATGAAAAAAGAGTTGTCGTTAGGACCGTACATGAAAGCAAATGTCCCTTTTAGCAGCGGTGTTATGGGATATGACATTTGAGTCAGGAGCGACCAGCGTGTAAGTGAAAGGTTTTTAGGCGTAAGGTTCATAAAGTAAAAATCTACCAGGTTGAAACTGCCGGATTTAATCCCGTAACCGTTGTAAAGCCCTTCAAATAGCAACATCAGGGAGTTCTTAAAAGTGTAGTCATATCCTACAGATGCAACAAAAGTCACTGTTGTGTCGGAGAAATTATCACGGGGATGATAGCATGTTACTTCTCCGCGTAAACCGCCCTTAAGAACAGATGCAGACCATCCCGCTCCTAACACGAAGTCTGTTTCAGCATAGTATCCGCCAAGGAACTGAAAATCTGTTTGCCACTTGTTGAAACGGTAGAGCCCGGCAGCAGTGACTTTTTTGTTGTTATCAAGTTTTGCGACCAGGTCTAGTTTTGAAGAGAATGTGGGATAGAACTGGAACCGCACTGCATCGCTTCCCGGTTTTTCCTCGTAATCGAAATCGAAGAAACTGTAAGTGTTGAACAGGTCGTTGGGGTTCCATACAAATGTCTGCCCCCAGTTTACCCGTTGCCGTCCCACTGTTATCTCAAACTTATCGATGTTATAGTCAAGGTACAACCGGTCTATCTGGGTGACCATGAAAATGGAATTGGCACTGAAAAGTGTCCATGACATATCGAGAAAACCTGTTTCTGTGTCGATGTAATCAGCGTATCCTTTGAAATTGGTAACTGTTTCACCAAAGTAAATGCGGTTTCTTGCCTGGGCGTTAAATGTAAGGTTGTTGTTGATGTTCCAGTTGAAGTTAAGGCGGTTGTGAATGAGGTTATCCGTCATCCAGTTCTCGTTAATTTTCTGAAAAGATGCAGATGACAGATACTTCAGGTAACCGTTAAGCGTCCAGTTGCGCTGCTTTGGGGCTTTACTCTCCTGTGCCTGCATTCCGGTCGACAGGCCGAGTAAAATGATGAGGAACAGTATGTATCCTAAGCTGATTTTCATCACTGCCGGTTAAGTTCTTTAAATCAAAGATAGTTTTATATTCCCAAATGTGTATCCTCTTTTGTTTTAAAACGTATGCCGATAATAAATTTCTCATCAAAATATGTACGAAAAAAAGCAATTTTAAAAAGAGTTGAAATATCTTTGCTGCTGTTTTTGTTTGAAACTTTGATATTTGCCTTAACAGGAAACAATGCATAGTGCAATTAACTTTAATATTATTTTTAAGGTTATCAGCAGGAATTTATTGATAACTTCAGGTTTTCTGGCATTGTGCATCCTGGTAGCCCTTTATTTTCACGAAAGCACCTATCCGTTTACACATTCACTGCTTATTACAGGTTCCATCGGTGGTTTTCTTTTTGCAGTTACTTACAGGAAAGATATGCACCATGAGCTTACACAGCATGATGCGTACATTACCGTGACAATTGCGTGGACAATCATTGGCTTGACGGGAAGCCTGCCTTACATTTTTTCCGGTTCGATACCTCATTTTGTAGATGCATATTTTGAATCCGTTTCCGGTTTTACCACAACGGGGTCGTCCATACTCACGGATATCGAGGCCCTTCCAAAGTCGATACTTTTCTGGCGCAGTCTTACCCACTGGATAGGCGGGATAGGAATAATCCTGCTGGTGATAATCCTGATGCCTTCGTTGAGGATGAGCGGGTATCACATCTTTACGCTTGAATCATCGTTGCAGGAGAAGATAAAGCCAAAAATACGCAAAGTGGGATACAGGCTCTTTTACATCTATGTTACCCTCACGGTATTGGAAATACTGTTTTTGCGTGCCGGGGGGATGAACCTTTTTGAAAGTACATGCCATGCTTTCGGTACGGTTGCCACAGGTGGTTTCTCCCCAAAGAACGATAGTATAGCATCTTACTCTCCCTATATTCAGTATGTGATAATGGCTTTCATGCTATTGGCTGGGATGAATTTCGTTATCTACTATTTTATGATCAAACGGGAGTTTAAAAGGATCAGGAAAAATGAAGAGGTGAGAATGTACCTTGGTGTCCTTTTTGTTACGGGTGCGATTTTAACCATGGCACTTTATTTTGGAATGGGCAAACCGTTGGAGTTGTCATTCAGGGAAGCATATTTTCAGATCATATCCATCATAACCTGTACCGGATTTGCAACTGCCGACTACCTGCTTTGGCCGCACTTTGCGATAATCATCATTTTTATTAGCATGTTCTTTGGCGGAAGTACCGGTTCTACCGCAGGAGGGATAAAAATGGTGCGTCATCTGATATTGTTTAAAAATATCAGGCGTAGATTCAGGCAAACATTGCACCCACAGGCTGTAATGCCAATCAGGATAAACCATATCCCTCTCTCTCCGGAATCCAATCAGTCGGTACTTACATTCATCACAATTTATATCCTTGCATTTCTGTTTGGCAGTTTCCTGATGACAATGACCGGTGTTGACATTCCCACTGCCACCAGCTCGGTTGCGACTTGTATGGCAGGGATAGGGCCGGGAATAGGTTCGGTGGGGCCGGTGAATAATTTTGCTTTTCTTACAGACGCAGCAAAGCTCACTCTTGTCTTCTTCATGTTGCTGGGCAGGCTTGAGATCTATACCATCCTGATACTCTTCACACGGAACTTCTGGAAGGATTAATACCGCATAAAATGTTGTCCGCTGTTGAATTTACTTTTTACAGAATAAAAAGCTTCTGACAACGTTGAATAAGCAGGGAATGCATAATGTTAATTTTTTATTTTTGTGCTTTGAAATCTAAGGTTAATGACAACGAAAAGGGGAACTACAAAAAAGGCAACAAAAACAAAGGGAAAGACAGGACGAAAGCCGCAGGTAAAAGGTAAAATTGCTCAAAAAAGCACCAGTATCAACAAGCGGAAAATATTGATTCTTGGGGCCAAGGCCATTGCCGGAATAGTGATGACAATGGCTATCTTCGTGCTGTTCGTATATCTGGGCTTTTTTGGATCGTTGCCGGATTATGCAGAACTTACAAAGATCAAGCAAAATACTGCTTCGGAGGTTTATTCCGCGGACGGTAAACTGATGGGAAGATACTACATCCAGAACCGCATTACCATTGACAATAAAAATATTTCCAAATATGTTAAGGAAGCGCTTATTGCCACTGAGGACAGCCGTTTTTTCGAGCATGAAGGGGTCGATTTTATCAGTCTCGGCAGGGTGATAGTGAAGTCGATACTTCTCGGTGACAGGTCACAGGGGGGAGGCAGTACCATTAGTCAGCAGCTTGCAAAGAACCTTTACCCGAGGAAAAGACTGGGTTATCTGACCTTGCCCGTTGGAAAGGTTAAAGAGATATTCACGGCAAGCCGTCTGGAAAAGATTTACACCAAGGAGGAGATACTCACGATGTATCTTAACACAGTGCCTTTTGGTGAGAATATTTACGGGATAGAGACTGCTTCACAGCGGTTTTTCAATAAGAGATCAAAATATCTTGATCCTGCGGAATCTGCTACGCTTATCGGAATGCTGGCAGCCAACACGCGATACAATCCTCACCGGAACCCGGAATTGTCCAGGCAGCGGCGAAATGTTGTTCTTGACAGGATGGCAGACCACGGAGCCATAACAAAGGCTGTAGCAGAAAAGTACAAGCAGACTCCCATGAAATTAAACTACAGGCGGATTGATGCTAATACAGGTATTGCCCCGTATTTTAGGGATAAGCTGGAGAAAAAAGTAAAAGAGATACTTGATGAGGATTACGGTGACGAATACGATCTGCTTACTGACGGACTGAAGATAACAACCACGATAAACTCAAAACTTCAGGACTATGCCGATTATGCCGTGCATGTTCAGATGAAGCGGCTGCAGCAGGAGTTTAACAGGCACTGGAAAGGACGTGAGCCCTGGGAGGATCATCCTGATATCTACATAAACGCTTTGAAGAATTCCGGCCGCTACAAAAGCCTGAAAAAACAAGGTAAGTCGGAAAGGGAGACCCTGCAGCTTCTTGACCGGAAGGTTCCCATGAAAATATTCAGTTATGACGGTGAGAAGGAAGTTATGATGAGCCCTGCCGATTCGGTGAAATACTACCTGAAACTTCTCAATGCCGGATTTATTGCCATTAACCCTGAGAACGGGCATATACTTGCATGGGTAGGCGGTGTCGACCACAAGACATCGCAGTACGATCACGTAACGGCCAGAAGGCAGGTAGGCTCCACATTTAAGCCCATAGTTTACACGGCAGCCATGAAAGAGGGCATGGAGCCGGATACCTATATCTCGAACGAAAGGCATGTTTATGAGCAGTACGACGACTGGTCACCTGCAAACCATGACGGGAATTATGAAGGGTATTACTCACTTAAAGGCGGACTGGTCAATTCTGTGAATACCATCAGTGCAGAAGTGATAATACGTACCGGAGTTGATGAGGTCGTTGACCTGGCAAAAGAGATGGGGATAACATCCCCTATTCCAGATGTGCCTTCCATAGCCCTTGGTACGGCTGAGATTTCCCTTCTTGAAATGGTCAGGGCCTATGCCACATTTCCAAACTACGGCAAGCCTGTGGAGACAGTTGACCTTTTAAAAATAGAGGATAGGAATGGCAATGTATTGTGGCAGAATGAAGAAGATCCGTTAAAAGATCAGATATATGATGAGGAAGTTGCGTTTTCGATTGTAGATATGCTCCGCGGGGTTGTTGAACGCGGGACAGGTAGGGGGCTGCGTAGTGTTTTCGGGTTGAAAAGCCAGCTTGGGGGAAAAACCGGGACAACGCAGAATAACTCTGACGGATGGTTTATCGGTTTCACTCCGGGTCTGGTAGCAGGAGCTTGGGCCGGGAACGATATCCCTTCGATACATTTCCGTTCCACGGCACTGGGACAGGGCGCTCATACCGCATTGCCCATCTTTGCGCGTTTCATGCAAAGAACAGAGCGGGATCCTGCTTTTTATGCCTATACGGGCCGATCATTTTACATGCTGCCACATGATCTGGCCATGCAGCTTAGTGTTCCCGATTATTCGCTTGAAGATCCTGATAAAAATATCTTTGACCGTGTTTTCGATAGTTTTGGCAAACCTGGTTCCGTAAAACTTAAAAAACAACAGGAGCGCCAAAAGCGGAAAAATGAAAAGCAGAAGAAGCGGGATCAGAAAAGTATTCTTCAAAAGATGAAAGATCTTTTCAGAAGAAAATAGTCTTAAGTATTTCAACAACTTTTTTATCTATGGGCAGAGTAACATCATTGGGAGTGATCGATCGTAGTGGTATCCATCTGAGTGACTGACCTCTTTCTGTACTTTCAGGAAAATCAAATGGTTTTTTGCTAATTTTAAGATCAGGTTGCCTGGTAAAACGAGCAAGATAGTAGATGCTTATAACCTGCATACCCGGGTGGAATTTTGATTCCTGAAAGAAATCAGTGGTGTAAATGTGTTGCAATACTTCAACACTGTTTCCGGTCTCCTCTAACATCTCCCTTTTCAGGCACTCAATTGTTCCTTCGCCGTATTCCAGCCCTCCTCCGGGAAACTTCGTAAATAAATGCCCCATATAGCTTTCATCGCTTACAAGTATCTCATTTTCATTGTTCAGGATGATACCATAGACACGTATGGTGAAACGGGTGTTGATTTGTTCAGGCATGTCTTAAATTTCTTGGATGGGTACTACAGGAATTTTACAGAGCGAAAAAGGGGGGGGATGGCGGATTTACTCCACCTCTTCTTTTTCGTGTTTTCTCAAAACGTACACAACTCCATACTCTTTGCTTTTGTCTCTTTTTGAATCTCCGGGAAGTTGATTGAAGTTTTCCTCAACTTCATTCCAGATATGCAGGATCAGGTTATCGGCTTTTTCACGAAGCTCAGCTACTTTGCTGTGCATCTTTTGCGTTGTTACCTGAAGATTTTTATGATTGTTGTAGTAATCCAGAAATTTCTCATACTTGATCTTAACGATTGCGATGGAAGGGTTGTATATACGGTTACCTCCATACAACATTCTTTTTTCTTCCCCTTTTATTATTTTTTCTCCCCAATGGATTAACTGTTGTTCTGTTCCCATCTCGGGCACGGCTTTGTCGTTAATGTCGATACCAAGTGATACCCTTGCTTCAGGTTTTATTTCACCTCGTATAATGCAGAAATTAAGCACCTGCAGAAAATGAGATATATAAAGTCTTGCAATTTTGAACTGTTCATTCAGCAGTTTGCCGTATTTTGCCTGTCTGTCCCTGCTGAAGTTGTATTGATCGATTGCCTGCTCATATATTGGCAGGAAAGCTTTTAACTGGAGATAGAGTTTCTGCGAATATGCCAGATCCCAGGGACTTATGGCATTTCCCTTTTGCAGAGCGGTTTTTAGCGCTCTTAGCCGGGCCTGGTCAGTATTTGGCAATCGTCGATACGGCATATTTTCAGATTAGAAGTAAGGCTATTCGCAGGCAAAATAACAAAAAATGTAACTATTTGCAAATCACAAACTAATAAAATGTTAAAAAATACAACTTCTTCCTCCAGAGTATGTTATGATAATCTGTGAAAAGTAAATAAAAAAGGCCTGTCGATTATTAAACTGACAGGCCTTGAGATATACGGAGATATAATTTTAATCCTTGAACTTAGCCATTAGGTATTCCCTGTTCATACGGGCAATGTTTGTGATAGAAACACCTTTCGGACATTCCACCTCACAAGCTCCCGTATTGGTACAGTTTCCGAATCCCAGCTCGTCCATCTTAGCAACCATACGTTTTGCACGCCTGGCCCTTTCCACTTTTCCCTGGGGAAGTAGTGCCAGCTGGCTGACTTTGGCAGAAACGAACAACATGGCCGAACCGTTCTTACAGGCAGCAACACAGGCACCGCATCCGATACATGATGCTGCATCCATAGCCTCGTCAGCATCCTCTTTCGAGATAGGAATTGCGTTGGCATCAGGAACACCGCCTGTACTTACTGAAACATATCCTCCGGCAGCAATTATCTGGTCAAAGGCATTACGGTTTACCATCAGGTCTTTTATGATTGGGAACCCTGCAGAACGCCATGGCTCAACTGTAACAGTCTCACCATCCTTGAACTTACGCATGTGAAGCTGACAAGTGGTAACATCCTCGTCAGGACCGTGAGGGTGACCGTTGATGTACATTGAACACATTCCGCAGATACCTTCGCGGCAGTCATGGTCGAAAGCTATCGGCTCTTTGCCTTCCTGTATGAGTTGCTCATTAAGCACATCCATCATTTCAAGGAATGAGCTGTCGGTAGATATATCTTTAACCTCATACGTTTCAAAACGGCCTTTTGCCTTTGGGCCGTCCTGGCGCCAAACTTTTAATTTGAGATTTATTGTTTTTTCCATTTTTTGATCTTCTTTAATTTGTTGAACTAATTACTCATTACTTGTAATTACGTGTTTTCAGCTCTACATATTCGAATTTCAGCTCTTCTTTGTGCAATACCGGTGTTTTGTCTTCTCCTTTGTATTCCCAGCATGCAACATAAGCAAATTCATCATCCCTACGTAAAGCTTCACCTTCTTCAGTCTGATACTCTTCACGGAAGTGTCCTCCACTGGATTCTTCGCGGTTAAGGGCATCGCGAGCCATTAGTTCACCTATTTCGATAAAATCGGCAAGACGGCTTGCTTTTTCAAGTTCAAGGTTTATGCCATCGGCCTTGCCCGGGATACGGACATTGGCCCAGAACTCTTTCTTGATCTTCATGATCTCATCAAGAGCCTTTTGTAATCCCTCCTTGTTACGAGCCATCCCAACGAAATCCCACATAATGTGGCCAAGTTCCTTATGTATATGATCAACAGAGTATTTTCCATTGATGCTCAACAGTTTCTCGAACTTCTCTTTTACCTTTTTCTCTTTCTCTTCAAACTCCGGCATATCAGTGCTCATTCGCGGAGTACGGATGTCATCTGCAAGATAGTTCTGGATTGTGTACGGAAGAACGAAATATCCGTCGGCAAGTCCCTGCATCAATGCAGAAGCACCAAGACGGTTAGCTCCGTGATCAGAGAAGTTTGCCTCACCTATAGCAAACAGTCCCGGTATTGAGGTCTGCAGTTCATAATCAACCCAAAGTCCGCCCATTGTGTAGTGGATGGCAGGATAGATCATCATCGGAGTTTCATAAGGGTTCTCATCAACTATCTTTTCATACATCTGGAAAAGGTTTCCATATCTTGCTTCTATCACATCTTTTCCAAGGCGGTCGATGGCATCTTTAAAATCGAGGTAAACGGCAAGTCCTGTGGCTCCTACTCCGTATCCTGCATCACAGCGCTCTTTGGCTGCACGCGAAGCAACATCACGGGGAACAAGGTTTCCGAAAGCTGGATACCTTCTTTCAAGATAGTAATCACGGTCTTCCTCGGCGATATCGGTAGGTTTCAGTTTGCCTTTCCGTATTGCCTCAGCGTCCTCTTTTTTCTTGGGAACCCAGATACGGCCGTCGTTACGAAGCGATTCTGACATCAAAGTCAGTTTACTTTGGAACTCACCGTGAACGGGAATACATGTAGGGTGGATTTGCACAAAAGCAGGATTTGCAAAGTAAGCTCCGTTCTGATATGCTTTCCATGCTGCCGACCCGTTGGAGCCCATAGCATTAGTGGAAAGGAAGAAAGTGTTTCCGTATCCTCCCGATGCAATCACCACAGCATGTCCGAAATGACGTTCAAGCTTACCTGTGATGAGGTTTCTGGTTATGATACCACGAGCTTTGCCATCGATGATAACTATCTCTACAAGTTCTGTCCTGGTGTGCAATTCAATGTTCTTTTCATTCACCTGGTGCATGAGTGCCTGGTATGCCCCAAGCAGCAACTGCTGGCCGGTCTGGCCGCGGGCATAGAAAGTACGGCTTACCTGTGCCCCACCGAACGAACGGTTGGCAAGATACCCGCCATACTCACGGGCAAAGGGGACCCCCTGTGCCACGCATTGGTCGATAATGTTGTTGCTTACCTCGGCAAGGCGATAAACGTTCCCTTCCCTGGAGCGGTAGTCTCCTCCTTTTATGGTGTCGTAAAAAAGCCTGTAAACCGAATCGCCATCGTTGGGGTAGTTCTTTGCGGCATTGATACCACCCTGTGCAGCAATGGAGTGTGCACGGCGCGGAGAATCCTGGATAGTAAAGCTTTTCACTTTAAAGCCCATCTCTGCCAGCGAAGCGGCTGCTGATGCTCCCGCAAGGCCGGTACCTACCACTATGATGTCTAATCTTCTCTTGTTTGCCGGGTTTACCAGCTTCTGATTGTTCTTATAATTGGTCCATTTCTGGGCGAGAGGCCCTTCAGGAATCTTTGAATCTATCTTTGTCATATCTATACAAATTTAAAGGCAATTACTATTGAAAAAACAAATATTGCAATACGGCTATGGCTGAGAATCCTATGCCAAAGATCCAGGCTATCACAGTACCGATAACCTCCCATCTTTTTCTCCACAAGGTATTGCTCCAGCCTAATGTCTGAAATGCAGACCATACTCCGTGAGAAAGGTGCCATGCCAGTCCGATAGAGCCGATCACATAAACAATAACCACCCAAAGTATTCCAAAGGTTTTGTTTACAAGGAAATAAGCATTTTCCACTTCTGTTTTCACACCGGCAATGTCAATGTGTGTGGGTTCAAGTTCTTTGGTGATCTTGAACTTCACCCAGAACTGAGCGATGTGAACTATCAGGAATGCAAGAACAGTGGCACCCAGAATGTACATGTTTTTTGATGCCCATGATACATCAGGAGTGCTGTTTCCGGAGGCATAGCGGTCGCTGCCTCTTGCTTTTTGATTTTGAAGTGTCAGCAACGATGCATAGATAATGTGAACAATGAACCCGAGTGCTAAGATAGGCTCCATTATCTTTATCAAAGGATTTGTAGCCATAAAATGAGCTGCGGCATTGAACAATTCTCCGTCATCATTAACTAACAGTAACGCATTTAGGGATAAGTGAATAAATAAAAAAGTCACTAAAAAAAGTCCCGTGATACTCATCAGGAACTTCTTCCCAATTGAAGAACTAAGAAAGTTACTCATAAGGAATCTATTTTATTTTGTTATTAAAAAATATTGTTGGTACAATTAAACCCAAAAGTAAATTTGTTTATGCGCTTGAGCAAGAAAAAACGGATAATTAAAACTATATTTATAACCATTCTAATTAACAGCGGTTCGCAACGAATAAATGTCTGATAGATGTCATATAAATGCTGTTGTCCGGGCTAAACAGACAAAATATATTATGTCGGGTTCAGGCCCTTATGTGGTGTTGTTGCATGGATACATGGAGGATCACCGGATATGGGAACCAATAGTGCAGGGATTAAAAGGATTCACTATAATAAATCCCGATATGCCCGGCAGTGGCAAAGATGTTATCCCCGAAAACACAGATGCCATTGAATTTATGGCTGATGTCGTTCACGAACTGTTGTTGAGCCGGGGCATTGAGAGGTATTCCTTAGTCGGGAATTCAATGGGCGGTTATGTTGCATTCAGGATGATAAAGAAATATGGTATGTTCATTGATAAAGCAGTGTTGTTAAGTACAAATCCTTTTTCCGATACTTCAAAAGATAAAAGGAGGCGCACCCGGGAGATAAGACTGCTCAGGTCAGGCAAAAAAGATTTGATTTTTAAAGTGTTTATAAATAGCTTAGACGAAAGGTTCAGGGAGTTGTACCGGAGAATGCCGAAAGATATGCCTGCGGAAAATATGGTTTCTCTTCAAACAAGTATGCTGAACAGGCCTGACAACCGGGATGTGTTTGAGCAACCGCCGGTGCCTGTCCACTACATTTTTGGTGAAGATGATACACTTATCCCTGTTGAAAGGATAAAAACTTTTGTTGGGCAATGTCCAAAAATAAGATCAGAGCTGGTGAAAGGAGCCACACATTTCCTGGTTGCCGAAAAACCTGCAATTGCACAAAAGTTTATTGTTGAATCCCTTAAAGGATAGTTGGTGAACAAAGACGAAAATCTCATATCCGTTATAATTCCTGTGTATGACAATCCTGGAGATCTTAGGAGAGCAATACGCAGTGTGTTGGAACAATCGTGGCAGGGATTTGAGATCATTGTGGTTGATGACGGTTCCGAAAGCGACCTGAAAATTGTTTGTGACTCTTTCAGCGATAAAAGGGTAAGATATTTTCGTAACGAGGAACATAAGAATGCAAATGTCGCACGTAACCGAGGGCTTCAGGAGGCAACCGGTGTTTATGTTGCCATGCTTGACGCAGATGACGAATTCCTGCCGGGTCACCTGGAAAGGAGAATTGCCCGGATAGAAGAGTGGCAGTGCGACGGTATCTTCGGTAGTGCGTACATTTTTGATGGGCAAAACGAGAGAGTGAAACACTGCCGGCCCTTACAAAAAGGTGAAAGCATGGCTGATTACCTGCTTACTGATGGTTTTTGCCCTACCCCATCGCATTTTTATAAAAGAGATGCGGCATTAAAGATCGGGTGGGATGAACAGCTGGTCTGGCATCAGGACTACGATTTCTCAATTCGTTTTGCTGAGAAATTTGATTTCAGGTGCGATCCGGCACCGACAGTCAGGGTGCACTGGCACAAAGGCCACAAAAGCAAACTTGCGGCAAAACACTTTGAGTCACAAAAAAGGTTTATCGCAAAGCACCGGGACAAGATATCTTTCCCGGCACTTGTGAACTATTTTTATTCTAAAAAGAAAGAAGCGCGTGAGATCGGCAGTGATGAGCAGTATAAGTACTATAAAAAAAAGCTGAACTCTTTAGCTCCCGGATACAGGGCCGCTTTAGCGCTGATGATGGTAAGAGGGCGATCGTTGTTCAACAAGTTGAAAGCTAAGATAGCGTCTGAATGGTAGAACATAGTCCTAATAGGTCATTTTTAGTAATTACCGCAAAGGCGGAGAGGCGCGAAGTTTTATACAGTCCCGTTGCGCAACATTAGGAAAAATCAGCTAAATTTCAGACATTTGTAATATAAAAGAGTTATAAAATGGCAACAATTGATAAAATAAGATCGGGATTAATTGGCAAAATCCGTTCGATTAATAATAAAGATTTCTTGGAAGCACTTGATAAACTAATTTCCTCAAGTAAATATGAATCAGAAATTGAGGAATTGACTAAAGAACAAAAAACAATGTTAGAAATGAGTGAAAACGATATAAAAACGGGGAAGCTCATTTCACAAGACGCTATGAATAAACGAAATCTTGAATGGCTAAACGCAATATAGTTTGGACTCGAACTGCTGACCTTCAGCTCGTAGGTGTTTTGGAATATTGGGTAAAAAGGAATAAGTCCAGCAACTATTCAAAAAAGCTTTTGAGAATAGTTACGGAAAGAACTTTGCAAATTTCAGAGCCTCCTTTTATTTATAAGTCAACAGATTTTAAAGATGTGAGAGTGGCATCTTTAGGATATTTTAGCATTTATTATAAAGTTACTGATAAACAAATAATAGTTACTGCGTTTTGGGATAACCGGCAAGACCCGAAAAAACTTTTGAACATATTGCAGAACCAAAAATAATGTTACAAGAACACATAGTGCATGCCGCAATTGCATGTTAATATGAGCGTTAAAAGAAAGATATATAGTTTGTCGTAAGCTAAAAAATAACCGTTTCAAACTGCGGCACGTACCATATTTAGATCGATCCTTTTAGTGGTAGGCATTATCTTTTCTGAATATCTTTTTAAGCAATCCCCACAGGCCGCTTGTTTTCACGACTATCTCATCAAAGTTTTCGGAATCGTTGACTGACAGGCGCTTTAGGAGGTAAGGGTCGGTCTTGAGAGTATTAAATCCCGGGTCAGCGGTAAGAGCATATTCGTAGCCGTTTTTTTTTACCATCAAGATCTCCCTATCGCTATAATTTCCGTTTGGATATGCAAATCCGGTAATTTCCAGGTCGAATTTTTCTGACAGTTCTTTTTTCGAATCGTTTATCTCTTTAAATGCTTTTTCATCGCTGCACTGCGTAAGTATCGGATGAAAGCGGGTGTGGCTTTCGAGTTCAACGAAAGGGGATTCTTTCAATACTTTGATTTCCTCTGCAGAAAGTGCTTGCCTGTTAGGGTATTCCTTATCTTCAAAAAAATTGTTTTTGTTCATCTCCCTGATACGCTTATCGTCAGGTAGATATTTTAGCTTCTCTGCATTTAGGGTTTTTTCCGTGAACCAGAAATGCCTGTTTGTGCCCACGATTCCTGAACATAAAAAAATAGTAACGGGAATCCTGAAACTTTCGATAAGTGTCAGCAGTTGAAAATTCCCTTTATGTCCGTCATCGAAAGTTAGTACCAGGGATTTGGGCGGAAGTTCCTTTTTGTGCTGACGTGCATCAAGGTAATCCTTTAGTGAGATGACATTGTAATGTTGTTTCCAGAACAGGAATGCCTTAGTTGCAGCATCTGCAGTCATGTCATGCATGATGAGGATAGTGACTTTCCGGCGCTGGAACACCTCCCTGAAAATTAAAGCCAGGCCGCTGTATCGTAATATTTTGAATACAAGTTTATGCATATTGTTCAATCCATCAGTTGATAAAAGTATTCTTTGAAACGGGAAATTGTATGTTCTTGCATTACTTTCTTGCGTGCACTTCTGCCTTTGGCCTGAAGGGTATCGGGATTAGAGAAGAGAAAGATCAATGCTTTGGCGATCTTGTTCGCATCAAGTTCAACAAGCACTCCTTCATTTTCTGTAACTATTTTTCGGGTCTCACCCACATCACTTGCTATCACGGCATTTTCACAGGCCATTGCTTCCATCAGGGCCTGGCTGGGATAGTTCTCTGTTTGTTGGATGGAGATAAATATCTTCGAACGCTGAAGGTACTTTTCGGGACGGGAAACTTTACCTTTAAAGATCACGTTGGATAGGTTGTGTTCCTTTACAAATTGTTTCATTGCACCTTCTTCAGTACCTGTCCCCAAAATCAGGAACTTTACCTCTTTAGAATTGGAGTATGTGGAATTGAAAATCGTTACGGCCTCAAGGAAGAGTAAAGGTTTTTTCAGACTTACAAGCCGTCCCATGAAAACCACGATGTTTTCTTTCGGGTTCTCAGGGTAAAAGTTTGTGTAGTCGATGAAACTGCATGGCGATATGCTGTAACTTTTGGGAAAATCTTTTTCCGGCATTAATGTCTTAAGTTCCGTTACCAGTCCTTTGGAAAGGAAATCCACATGGTCGGCCTCCCGAAGTATACGGTACTGGCTATCGAAACGGTAAAGCAGGCCTTTTTCAAGGTGCCAGACTAGGTTGCTGTTTGCCCCGTAAATCACTTTCACTCCCATTCGTTTAAAGGTTATCCTGCCCCAAATGCCTCCCTGCCAGATGGTGTAAACTATCTTTATCTTATTCTTTTTAAGTATGCGTGTCAGTTTTGATGAAAATACTATCCACTGATAAAATGTTTTGATGAAATATTTGTATCTGCCCAAATGATTTTTTAAAGTGTTTTGTTTTTGGTCCTTTTGCGGTTCGCGGCTTGTCTTGTTTTTGTCCGGAAAAGAATATTTGTCAAAAGGGATATCGATGATCAATATTTCGGGGCCGGAAGATAAAATGATTTTTTCTATCATCATGTCATACAGACTGCGGTTGATGAGGAGCATGATGTCATCACTTTCGTCCTTGACATGCCCGAAGAGGGAAACCATCCGTTTCTCCGCTCCTCCGTAATTTCCCGAAGTATTTATGACACATATAGCTTTCATGCGAAAGGTTTGGCTAAGCCGTGTTGTTAATTGTTAAAGATATATTTTTTGCAGGATATATTTTTTATTAGGGTGTTAATTTTTTAGCCACGAACCTGCCTGTCTAACTGTGTAGCCAGGTAGGCCTGTCCGAATGCTATTGTCAGGCGGGTACACTGATGGTTTTGGGGAATTCTTCCTGTGACTCTGATGTATACATGTTTACTTTTGCTTAGTTTTACTTTTCAATCCGTGAACTATTCCGCGGTAAAAACAACGAGTGAACTTTACGCCCCCCTTTCTAAGTGTCCAGAACAGACGCAAAGGGAAAATGAACATTTCAGAAACAATAAAATTTAATAATTCCGTTTTTAACCCGTACTTTTTAAAGTATCTTATCCGGTTCCGGTTTATCAGGTAGTACTCCCGGCAAAGTCCTTCAAGGTTTTTCCTTGACCATTCGTGATAATGCCACACCTTGGCATCCCTTACAGCTGCCATCTTTATTCCTTTTAAAGATGCGCGATAGCTGTAATCCATCTCTTCACCGTAAAGGAAGTTATCTTCGGTAAAACCGCCGATTGTTATATAAGTTTCCCGGGTTATCAGGCAAGCCGTTCCTGAAAAATAATTCACTGCCTCTGATTTAGGCAGGGCGTTTTGATCAAGCATTTTCCCTTCGTCAATACTTTTAATATGTCCTTTCTTAAGATCGGCAGTGATCCTGAAACTCTGGATAGTGTTGCTTTTTCCATCTTCGGTCCCGTACAGGATCAAAATAGAAACAATGCCTATGTCGGGGTGGCGATCGATAAAACCGCTTAAAACGGAGATGCAATCTTTATCCGGCTCGGTGTCTGTATTTATTACAAGTACAGCATCTGCGCCGTTTGAAAAAGCCCTTTTCATATTTTGATTGTGTGCCGCGCCGTAACCGGGATTTTCACCCGACAGGTTTATCTTGGATCCGGGCAAAAGTTCCTGCAGCATGGCCGCCGACTTATCGGTGCTGTTGTTGTCTGTGGCATAGATGCCATATGGCTGGATAGATTGTTCCTTCAGGGCTTTTGCCAGACGGGGGATATGTGTTGCCTCATTATGAAGGACCAGGGATACCGCTATGTTACTTTTTTTCTTCATGCTCTCCGGGGTTCAGAATGTCAGCCGGCGTCTCCGTTTCAGAATTCTTATACTTTTCACGCATCCTGTAAAAAGCGGCCAACATCACTCCTGCAAAGAAGTTTATGGTAAAACGGTCGTAAGTGATCTCTTTGAAGAGATAATTCGGGCGGAAAATAAGCGTTTTGAAAAAGAAGGCAAAAGAGATAAAAACCATAGCTAATTCCATACGGTTCGCAGCAAGGAATTCTTTTGATATCTTTGGTTTTATAAAAAGGTAAAGTTTTCGCATGGCTTTTATGATCTGAACATAAAACATTATGTAAACAAGTATTCCCACAATGCCAAAATAGGCAAGGTGCCCCGTAACAGGAAGGTCAGATATCTCATAGTCTGATTTTTCGTACTTCAGTGAAATGTATTTATCGGCAACATCGGCACCTGCACCGAAGAATGGTGACTGCCGGATGATCCCAAGGTGAGCCGGAACCTGATTTTCGAGCCGTGCCTCTTTTACACCTGATGTGTAGGGGTTTCCCGTAAGGAACAGGTAAATATCCTGTCCAAGGCGTATGGAGTAGTCAAGGTACTGCGGAAAGGTGATCAGCAAGGATACTACCAGAATTGACGAGAAGAATATCCCCCTGCGGAAGAGTGTAGGCACAGGATAGTGGAATAGTTTGAACATTAAAAAGAATACTGTGAAAATATATGCAAAGAGTGATACATATACACTCTTGGTAAGTGAGATTATGATGCTGACGAATACAAGAGCTGCAGCAATATATAGTAGTTTTTTGTACTTGTACGGGATGTTGAGGAGAAAAACGAACAGGGCCAGGGGAATGGTATAGTCGGCAAGGCCCGTACTGAACAAGCTGTATCGCATAATGCCGGAGCCTTTGTAACGTTCGAACTGCATGATGGGAAAAATATCGAGGCCGGCAAGAAGCTGAATGAAAAATATTGTGAATACCACTGCTGTTACCACCACAAGGATATCAACAAAAACACTCATCTTTCGTTTGGCCATGATGTAAACCGGTATCAGGATAAACCAGCCGAAAATGCTCATCCGCCACCTGATAAGGAAGTAACGGACATAATCGTTAAAATTGTTTTGCGGCACAATGTATCCGTAAACAATGAGATGGTAGAAAAAAAATACTGTTTCCGCGATAAGTACCGCCTTGAAGAATTTGTCTTTCCATATCCCCGATTTATCCACTTTGGGCGACAGTACAGGCAGGAAGACAAGCGGGAACAAAAGATCCTGATAAAAAATTCCTCCCCATGATTCTTTATCGAAATAGATAGTGAAATAGCCCGTGGGATCAAGCAGCAGAATAAGGAATAACCAGAAAAAGAAATCGGGCCAACGGAAAACCATCCACACAAAAAATGCAGACAACAAAACCAAAAGTGTTACGACAAGCAGGCCCGGCATTACTTAAAGAATGTTTTATACAATTTCCTAATTGTTTCAAATTTAATAAATCCCATGAGCTTCAGTACCATAAAACCCGAAAAAATGATTATTGCATGTACCAGGTACGAAAAGCTATACCCGTATTGGATTTCCAGTACCGGGACTATCAATGACAGAAACAATAAAATAAAATAGGTTATGAATATTTTAGCAAATGGATAAGCCACGGGGAAATGCTTATGGGCTACTACGATCTTTATAACCCA
>JALVJU010000564.1 GCA_027034005.1 Marinilabiliaceae bacterium | reverse complement strand
ACTTCGACTGGCGCTGGGAGAGCCCTAAACCCGGCGTTGTGAACAAAGACAAATGGTCCGTAAAATTAACAGGCAAATTCAAATCTCCCGGTGAAGGATGGTACGATATCGGACTGAGGATCGACAACGGGGCAAGGTTGTACATCAACGGTGAAAAGATCCTTGACAAATGGCTGAATGCCACAGCGGGCAAATTCTACAGCACAAGGTACAAATTTGAGAAAGGCCGCACGTATGATATCCGTGTCGATTTCTACGAGAATATAGGCACTTGCAGGTTGCAACTCGGCTATGCACCATACAATATCAAAGAGAAGATCAACGAGGCTGTTAAAACAGCGTCAGTTTCCGATGCTGTGGTGTTGGCGCTCGGTCTCGACCCCACCCTCGAAGGCGAATCGGTTGACCGGAAAAGGTTAAGTCTGGAAGAAGATCAGATTAAACTGGCAAAGGCGGTTTTAAAAGCAAACAGGAACACTGTAGTCGTCCTTTACAACGGGACACCCGTTACCATGAATGAATGGATCGACCGGACACCGGCTGTTGTCGATGCACTCTATCCCGGACAGGAAGGGGGAAACGCCATTGCAAATATCCTTTTCGGCGATACCAACCCGTCGGGCAAGCTGCCTGTGACATTCCCAAAAAGGTTTGAGGACAGTCCTGTTGCTGACAGCTATCCCGGCAAAAAAGAGGTTGCATACTACAACGAAGGCATCTTTGTTGGTTACCGCTGGTACGACAAGAAAAACATTGAGCCCTTGTTCCCCTTCGGCTATGGACTGTCGTACACAACTTTCAAATTTTCCGGACTAAAGTTGAACAGCAGGGAGATATCGGAAAGCGACACCTTAGAGGTTTCGCTAACCGTAACAAATACCGGAAAAATGGCCGGGGACGAGATAGTTCAACTCTACATCAGCGATAAAGAGGCAAGTGTGGAAAGGGAAGTCAAATCGCTAAAAGGGTTCGAACGTGTGGGACTGAAACCCGACGAAAGCAAGACCATAACCCTGAAAATTGACAGGTCGGCGCTTGCCTTCTACGATGTGAGCACGAAGTCGTGGAAAGTTGAATCCGGCGAATTTGAGGTGCTGGTTGGCAACTCATCAAGAAACATACTTTTGAGAGATTCATTTAAGGTGAAATAACTCTTATAACGTCGTTGATTCAACCGGGACGATAACAAGGCAGAAAAAACAAAAATTTGATAAATTATGAAAAAGAACATCATCCTGATCACGGCAGTTTTATTCTTTTTTTCACTGCAATACAGTTTAGCAAAAGAGAAATACCCCATTGGCAAACCGGGGTTAAAACTGACTTACACGGCAACAGACAAAAACCTGCCGGCATCCAATGTGCAAAGAGTGGAACTTACAGCAGGGAACACAGAAGTGATCAACGGCATCACCTACCAGTGGTTAATGCTGAATGCCGAGAAAGTTAACGGTAACGGTTTTTCAGCATGGTTGTTGTCGTCTTCATATCCCACATCTTCATTTAAGGATGATGAGAAGCACACGCTGCGTTACATCATTTCAGGAAACGATTTGGGACCGGTAGAGTTCACCAATGAAAATGAGGGAGGGGCAGTACTGCCAAACTCCGGGGGATGGCCTTATCTTTTCCCCAAAAGTGCAAACGGAGAAAGCCCTTTCAGCGGCAAAACAAAAAAGGTAAAATACCTGGGCCTTGAATACAATCTTGCCGACAGTAAGAAAACAGATGTTCCCGTTCCGCCCCGGAACGCAAAGATGATCTCGCTTACTCCAGACCTTCTCATAGGTGTGCCGCACAACAAAAAGATGAAAAACGAAACAAGGAGGTACGACGAGTCGGACTACGATTATGTGCTTCTTACAAAAGAGAACTACAGGGAGATGATGGATAACGGCATAAACGTATTCAACGTTAACGCCGAACAGGCAAAATGGATAGAAACAGAAAATGTTTACTACTGGGGCATTGGAGGCAAGGATGTGCCCTACCCAGAATGCCTTTACACAAGCAACTACATTGGGCCAGCCATATTTTTTGATGAGCCCATGGTACACACACGCGACCATGTCATCAAGCCGATGTTCAAAAAAGACCCGTCTTTCAGGAAAACCATCACGCCGGAGATATTTTTTGAAAAATTCAAGGATGAGTTCCACAAAGTCAAGTATGACGGTTATCCCACACGTCTGTTGAAAGGACTCTCAGGAAGGGATGATGTGAACACCGGCGACATGGACTTCCTGCAGCAAAACATCTACTCATGGGAAACAATGACCGCATCGGCGCTGTACCAGCTTTCGGAAGGTAAAAGGACCACACCTTCTGCCATTGTCTTTGAACCGCCGGGACGGTTCGGCTCTGTAAGGGTATTACCCGAACTGAACATGAGCTTCGACTGCCAGATACCTGCCGACGACCCTAAAAATATGATAGAGATGATAACGGCATTTCTGCGTGGAGCAGCAAGGGCAACGGACAAGACATGGGGAATAAGCATCTACGGACAGGTGATACCCACTGAAGCCTTCTGGTACATGACCCACGCCTACGACCTCGGTGCTACGCGATTCTTCTACTGGGACAACTACCAGCTTGCGGCAGTGCCGTACCACGAATACCTCGCCCTGTCAAAAAACCTCAGGAACCATGCGCAATACTTCTCGGGAAAAGACCTTGAAAAACTTAAGGAAACTGCTAAAACGGCCATCCT
>JALVJU010000563.1 GCA_027034005.1 Marinilabiliaceae bacterium | reverse complement strand
GACAATGCCGAACTGATAATCCTTGCCCCCGGGCTGAAAGAGTTTGGTGAAGACAAGGAGATCGACCGCCTGATACGCAAATACGGATACAAAGGTACGCCGGCAACACTGAAGTATGTAGAGGAGAACGAAGAACTTCAGAACAATCTTGGTGCTGCAGCACACCTCATACACGGAAGTTCGGAAGGCAGGTTCAACATCACCTACTGTCCGGGCAGCCTGACTAAAGAGGAGATCGAATCGGTTAACTTCAATTACGCTCCGCTCGATGAGATGATGAAAAAATATGACCCCGAAAAGCTGAAGGACGGTCTCAACACTGTTGACGGCGAGGAGATCTTCTACATCTCAAATCCTGCAGTAGGTCTGTGGGCGTACAAAGAAAGGTTTGAAAGTTGAAAAGTTATAAAGTTGGAAAGTTAAAAGGTTAAAGGTTAAAGGTTAAAGGGGTTACCGCACGAAGCATAAACTTTTAACCGGATCAGTCCCGTTAGGGGCGAAATTATATCGAATAAACAAATAAACAGATAAACGAATAAACAATGAAAAAAGCAGACATAGCAGTAATAGGTTTGGCCGTGATGGGCGAAAACCTCGTGTTGAATATGGAGAGCAAAGGTTTCACTGTTGCAGTGTACAACAGGACGACCGAGAAAGTTGACAACTTCATCAACGGACGCGCAAAAGGCAAGAACATCATCGGCACACACTCCCTTGAGGAGCTGGTGAGCGTACTTGAAAAGCCGCGCAAGATAATGCTGATGATCAAAGCAGGACCTGCCGTTGATAAGACCATCGACGCACTTATCCCCCTTCTTGACAAGGGCGACATCATCATCGACGGAGGCAACACACACTTCCCCGATACCGACCGCAGGACAAAATACGTTGAGAGCAAAGGCCTTCTTTACATCGGAACAGGTGTTTCGGGCGGTGAAGAAGGTGCCTTGTTAGGCCCGTCCATCATGCCGGGAGGATCACCAGAGGCATGGCCTGAAGTTAAGCCCATATTCCAGAAGATAGCTGCTAAAGTAGAAGATGGCAGCGCCTGCTGTGAGTGGGTTGGCGAAAACGGCGCAGGACACTTTGTTAAGATGGTGCACAACGGCATTGAATACGGCGACATGCAACTTATAACCGAGGCATACCACATCATGAAAAACCTTCTCGGCATGAGCGCTGACGAGATGCACGAAGTGTTCAAAGAGTGGAACGAAGGCGAGCTCGACAGTTACCTTATCGAGATCACAAGGGACATCCTTGCTTTCAAAGATGAAGACGGTGAGCCGCTTGTTGATAAGATACTTGACACTGCCGGACAAAAGGGTACCGGGAAATGGACCGCAGTTGCTGCCCTCGACCACGGTATTCCTCTGACTCTAATCGGCGAGGCGGTATTTGCACGTTTTCTGTCGGCCATGAAAGATGAGCGCGTAAAAGCATCTAAGGTCCTTAGCGGCCCAACTCCATCGTTCAACGGCGACAAAAAAGCATTTATCGACGACCTGAAAAATGCACTGTTTGCATCCAAGATCGTCTCTTATGCCCAGGGTTACGCACTCATGCGCGCTGCAGCCAAAGAGCACGGCTGGAACCTTAACTATGGTGGTATTGCACTGATGTGGCGAGGCGGCTGCATCATCCGTTCTGCTTTCCTCGACAATATCCGTGAGGCATTCGACAAGAATCCGGAACTTGAGAACCTTCTTCTTGATCCTTACTTCAAAGAAAAAGTTGTGAAGGCCCAGACTGGATGGCGTAACGTGGTTGCTGAAGCAGCTAAGAACGGGTTGCCTGCACCTGCCCTGTCGGCTGCCCTTAACTACTTTGACGGATACAGGAGCGAACGCCTTCCTGCAAATCTGCTCCAGGCTCAGCGCGACTATTTCGGCGCACACACTTATGAGCGTGTTGACAAGCCCCGCGGCGAGTTCTACCACACAAACTGGACCGGACGCGGAGGTAATACAGCTTCGACAACTTACAATGCTTAATAAAAAGCCCTCCCAACCTCTCCTTCAGGGGAGGTTGGGTTAAACAAAAACATATTTTATGAAAACCAGGTTTCGTTTCATACTGATAATTGCTGCAATACTTACGGCTGCAACATTCAGCTCATGCCATTCGGCAAAAAAACATAAGGTATTAAAACTGGCACACGGCCTCGATCCTACACACCCTGTGCACAAGGCAATGGTTTACATGGCCGAAAGGGTCAAGTTTCATTCAAAAGGAAAACTGGAATTACAGATCTACCCGAGCGGGCAGTTAGGTTCCGAACAGCAGTGCGTTGAACTCCTTCAGATAGGCTCACTTGCTATCACAAAGGTTTCGGCGGCTGTGATGGAGAGTTTCACCGAGAACTATCAGGTGTTGGGGCTGCCATACGTTTTTCGCTCTAAACAACACAGTTTTAATGTTCTTGACGGACCTATCGGCAAGGAGCTTCTCGGCTCAACAGAGCAGTACAACATTCGCGGTCTATGTTTTTACGATGCCGGCGCAAGGAGTTTTTACACCATCAACAAACCTATTAACACACCGGATGACCTGAAAGGGCTGAAGATACGTGTGATGAAAAGCCAGACTGCCATGGAGCTGGTAAAAGCAATAGGCGGCTCTCCTACCCCGATATCCTGGGGCGAACTGTACACTGCCCTTCAAAGCGGTGTGGTTGACGGTGCCGAGAACAACCCGCCTAGTTTTTACACTTCGCATCACTTCGAGGTTTGTAAGTATTACTCCCTCGATGAGCATACCATGGTTCCCGATGTGCTTATCATAAGTACTGTAGTATGGAACAAGCTTTCAGAGGAGGAAAAAGGATGGCTGCAGAAGGCCGCTGACGAATCTGTTTTAAAAGAGCGTGAACTCTGGGCACAATCAGAAATAGAATCGCTCAAAAAAGTGCAGGAAGCCGGGGTGACCATTATCCATCCCGAGAAAGAGCCATTTATCGAAAAGGTACAACCGATGATAAATTCATACAAAAACAAGCCGAACCTGTGGAGGTTGATCACGGGTATCAGAGCAGTGGAGGACTGAGATTGAGGCTCGAAGCTTGAAGTTGGAAGCTGGAAGGAGTAGGCAGTCTTGGATAAACAATAGGCAAGAGTTTAGAGATAAGAGATTAATGATTTAACAAGAATACACGTAAAACCATAGAACCATTTAACCCTTTAACCATATAACCATATAAAAATGAACTTAAAAGCAAAAATAGACAAGATACTGGAGAATGTGCTGATAGCATTCATGAGCATTCTTGTGATCGATGTGCTGTGGCAGGTACTGAGCCGCTACATCCTGTCATCACCAAGCTCTTTTACCGATGAACTTGCAGGGTTCCTGCTAATCTGGGTAGGAGTGCTCGGGGCAGCATACGTAGCAGGGAAACAGGGGCACCTTGCCATCGACCTGCTTATCCAGCGTTCCTCGCCTCAAACACGCAAGAAGTTGATGATCGTAATAAATATTTTTGTGGCACTCTTTGCCCTGCTTGTGATGATCGTCGGCGGGACATGGCTTGTAGCAACACGTTTCATGTTCAATGTAAATTCCGCAGCGCTGCACCTTCCCCTTGGATATGTGTACATCGTTTTGCCGATCAGCGGGATACTCATCCTGTACTATTCAATTCTTTTCATCATTAAACCTGAAGGAGGGCAACAGTAATGGAATATATCGGAGTATTAGTTTTAGTTTTCAGCTTTTTGTTTTTGCTGGTACTTGGCGTACCTATCGCGTTCAGTATCGGAATATCGGGAATACTCACAATGCTGGTTAGCGTTGATGCACTGCCTGCATTTACAACTTTTGCACAGCGAATGGCCACCGGGCTCGACAGCTTTGCACTTCTGGCAATACCGTTCTTCGTACTTGCCGGAAATATAATGAACAGCGGCGGGATAGCCATGCGGCTGATCAACCTTGCCCGTGTGCTCGTGGGACGCTGGCCTGCAGGACTGGCATTCGTGAACGTATTTGCCAACATGCTTTTCGGGGCTATATCCGGATCGGCAGCAGCAGCCACATCGGCCATTGGCGCCATCATGGGGCCTGAAATGGACAAAGAGGGCTACGACAAGCGATTCAGTGCAGCGGTGAACATCACATCTGCCACTACAGGACTTTCGATCCCGCCAAGTAACATACTTATCGTTTATTCGCTTGCAAGCGGCGGAGCATCAATAACGGCACTTTTCCTTGCCGGATATCTTCCGGGAATACTTACCGGAGTATCGATAATGCTGATGGCCATGAGCATGATGGTTTACCAGAAATCAGGCATATCGGGTGTTGTAAAATCCCTGCTGAAATTCATTACGGGCATTGTTGCCATCGGTGCTGTCATCTATGGACTTATCCAGGCAAAAGAGAGTTCGTCAACTGCATACTACTTTTCTCTTTCAGCACTGTTCTTGTTGATCGCAGGTTATGTAGGCATCAAAACCAAAAGGAGTCCGCAACGGGCAAAACAGGCATTCAAGATCATGTGGGATGCTGTTCCGAGTTTGTTGCTGCTTGTGATAGTTATCGGCGGCATTGTTGCAGGTTTCTTCACTGCCACAGAGGCATCGGCCATTGCCGTCCTTTATGCCTTTGTACTTGCACTGCTCTACAAAGAGATGACCATAAAAGATATGCCGAAGATCATCCTCCGCTCGGTTTACACCACTGCTATCGTACTATTGCTTGTGGCAACAAGTATGGGGCTTTCATGGATAATGGCTTTCGAGAATATTCCGCAAAATGTGAGTGCAGGGCTTCTCGGCTTCAGTGACAACCGTTTTGTGATACTTCTTATCATCAACGCCATACTGTTGTTTGTTGGAGTTTTCATGGATATGACACCGGCAGTACTGATCTTCACCCCTATCTTCCTCCCGATAGTCACAGGACTAGGCATGGACCCGATACATTTTGGTATCATCATGGTGCTTAACCTGAGCGTAGGGCTTTGTACCCCGCCCGTTGGTTCGGTACTCTTCATCGGCTGCAGCATAGCCAATGTGAAGATAGAACAGGTGATAAAACCATTGCTGCCCATGTTCGTCGTGATGATAATCACACTTCTGCTGGTGACTTACATCCCGGAGATCAGCTTGTGGCTGCCACACGCATTCGGGTTTTAATGAGGAGAAAGGAGAAAGGGAAAAGTAATAAAACTTCATCATTCGGTATTCGGTATTCGGTATTCGGTGTTCAGCATTGATGCGGTTTTTGGAATAATGAATATCGAATGATGAATGTCGAATTTTGAAGTGAAAGAACTAAGGACCTGAAACAAGTAAAAAGGGAAAAGGGAAAAGGATAAAGTAATAGCAAAAGTCCCGAGGATTGAGAAGGAAAAACTTCATAATTCAGTATTCGGGGTTCGGGGTTCAATATTAACGCGGTTTTTGGAATAACGAATGTCGAATGATGAATGTCGAATTTCGAATTAAAAGAACTAACAAACCCGGAACAATAAAGATATATGGTCAGGATAAAGGACATAGCGGAGAAAGCGGGAGTATCCATCGGGACGGTGGACAGGGTGCTGCACGACCGGGGAGAAGTGGCGGAGAAGACACGTGAAAAGGTGCTTAAGATAGCCGATGAGCTTCACTACACCCCTAACCTTGCCGCAAGTACCCTTGCAACACAGAAAAAATACAACATATCTGCCATCATACCGAAAGGAACGGGTGACAATATCTTCTGGAACAGCCACAAGGAAGGGATAGAAAATGCCGTCGCATCTTTACGGCCATTTTCTGTGAACGTGAAGTTTTACCTTTTCGAACTTAACAATGAAAAGGAATTTACTGAACAAGCACAACGGTTACTTAACGATGGAACAGATGCTGTTATACTTGCCCCAGTACTTAAAAACGAGGCACTGGAGTTTTGCAGGAAACTTGATGAAAATTCCGTCCCCTATGTTTTTATCGATACTTTTATTAAAGGCACCAATTCTCTTGCCTTTATAGGTGAGGATGCATACAGGGGTGGACGGATAGCCGCGAGTCTGATCGATTACGGACTGCCTGCGGACAAAGATATCCTGATAGTGAACATCTCCAAGAACCTTGACAACACACAACACCTGAACAGCCGTAACCAGGGTTTCCTGAGTTACTTTATTGATACCGGGAAGAACACGGGGCTGAAAATCAACGCAGAGCTTCACTCCCACTCCGCCAAAGAAGTTGACGAGAAACTTGATCCCATTTTCAGGAACAATCCCGGGGTAGGAGCTATCATGGTATCAAGTGCAAAAACCTATGCTATCGCATCTTATCTTGAAAGAAAAAAGAAAAAGGACATTATCCTTGTGGGGTATGAAGTGTTCGACAAGAATATCCGGTATCTTGAAAGCGGATATATCGATTTCCTGATACGGCAAAGGCCGCATGAACAGGGAATGAAAGCTGTGGAAAAAACATTTCAGTTCCTTGCTCACAACAGGGTTCCCGAAAAGAAAGAGTATCAGCCGGTAGACATCGTGAACAGAGAGACCTTGCCTTTGATAAAAGAATGATGGAATGCTGGAATGATGTAAGGATTTAAGGAAAGATTTTAGAAAAATAAAAACAATAATTCATTAAAATAAAAGACATGAAAAGATTGAACAAATATTCGTTTGGAGTTGGAGACCGTTTCGGCCATCAGGGAGAAGCGCAGTTGAAAGCTTTCGTCAAAGCAAAAGAGGCCGGACTGGATATCTCACCGGTATGGAACAAATCGAACCGTGAACATGAGATTATCGGCACTGAGCCAACTGATGTACGCAAAGAGGCGGATGCGGCAGTAAAAGCACTCGGCTGGAGCGGCAACTACTTTGTGGATGCCGACCACATCAACATGTCGAACGTAGAGAGGTTCATCGATCCAAGTGACTTTTTCACTATCGATGTGGCAGGCTACATTGGCAAACCGGCACCGGAAGCAGAAATCAATGCCTTTGTGGAAGGATGCTCAAACTACACCGGAACACTTGATATCCCGGGGATAAACGAGAAATTCAACATCACATCCGACGATATCCGCAAAGCTGCAGAGCAGTTTCTTTATGCAGCAAAAATGGCCGGCGAGATATACCGTAGCATCGAAAAAGTTAAGGGTGCAGGCAATTTCATCACCGAAGTTTCGATGGACGAAGTGCCTTCACCGCAGACCCCCATCGAACTGTTCTTTATTCTGAAGGCCTTAAGCGACGAGAAAGTTCCTGTACAAACTATCGCACCGAAGTTTTCGGGTAGGTTCAACAAAGGTGTCAACTACGTAGGCGATGTTGATGGTTTTGCTGTTGAATTCGAGCAGGATGTGCTTGTGCTTCGCCATGCAGTAAAAGAATTCGGCCTGCCCGAAGAGCTGAAGCTTTCAGTCCACTCAGGCTCCGACAAATTCGCCATTTACCCTCATATCGGCCGTATCATCAAAGAACATGATGCAGGTATCCATGTGAAAACTGCCGGCACAACATGGCTTGAGGAGGTTATCGGGCTAGCCAAAGCCGATGGTGAAGCACTGGAGTTTGTAAAAGGGATTTATGAGAAAGCACTTCAAAAGCAGGAAGAGCTTTGTGCCCCTTATGCCGATGTCATCGACATTAAAGCCGAAAACCTGCCTTCTGCCGAAGAGGTAAAAAGTTGGCCGGCTCAAAAAATGGTTGACAGCTTAACGCATGACAACTCATGCCCTGACTACAATCCTGACATGCGCCAATTGATGCATGTGGGCTACAAACTTGCAGCAATGCAGATTGAAAGGTATTTTGAGTTGCTTGAAAAATACAGTGAGATAGTTAACGACTGTGTGTTCACGAACATCTACGAAAGACACATGAAGCTGTTGTTTTAACATTTGATCTTATTGGGGG
>JALVJU010000562.1 GCA_027034005.1 Marinilabiliaceae bacterium | reverse complement strand
GTGAAATTACTTTTAATGTTTTTGACATCTTCAGTTATCGTTTTAATGAATTATTTTCTGTTTATATACTTATTATTTATTAACTTGAGAAACTAATAAATAATTGAATTTTAGATGAAAAGTTTTTGCTATTTCCCGTTAGTGTTACGCAAATTAAATTTAATTTCGATAGAAAAACAAATGGAAAAATGCATTATCCGTGTTATTGTTAAAATGATATAAATATGTGATAATATATCATTAATTATATTAATTTTTAAGTCATTAATTTGTTAAGTACAAGAGCAGGAATTCTGTTTTTTGTCTTTTTTTTATTGAATAATCACCATAAGAAATATTAAAATGAAAACTATTTTTAAGCTGTTAGCTTTTATCCTTCTGTTTTCTGCATGTAAGCAGGAGAAATTTCAGATATCTGTTTATGATCTGAAAGTTGAGAATAAAACCACACCCATTGGTGTTGATGTTAATGCTCCACGTTTTAGCTGGAAGATTAGTTCACCGCAGCGGGGCGCCTTGCAGTCGGCATATCAGGTGTTTGTAGCTACATCGCCGGAGAAACTGACAGAAAGTGATTTTGATATGTGGAACAGCGGGAAGGTTGAGTCCGGTAAATCGATACAGATATTTTACGAAGGGAAACCATTGGAAAGTAACCGTAAGTATTTCTGGAAGGTGATAGTGTGGGATAACAACGGGGAAGAGCACGTTAGTGATGTTTCATACTGGAGGACAGGGCTTTTTAACCCTTCTGACTGGAAAGCAAAGTGGATAGGGTTGGATAAGGCCGTAGGAACGGATAACACGAAAGCTATTAAGCGTGTTCTTTCGGCAAGGAGGCTCAGAAAAGAGTTTGAGCTTGGCAGGAAAGTTAAGAATGCTGTTGCTTTTGTATCCGGCCTGGGGTTGTTCGAAATGTATATCAACGGTGAGAAGATAGGTGACCAGGTTCTGGCTCCGGCACTTTCGGAGTACAACGTAAAGACTTTCTACATGGCTTTTGATGTTACAAAAAACCTTAAAGAGGGGAAAAATGCCGTAGGCCTGATCCTTGGTAACGGCCGTTATTTTGCCATGAGAAACGGTAATCCCGGGGTGAGAAATTACGGTTTCCCGAAAGCGATATGCCAGATAGAAGTGGAATTTGAGGACGGGACAAAGGCAACGATTGTTTCGGATGAGACATGGAAACTTACCACTAACGGCCCCATCAGGAAAAATAACGAATACGACGGTGAGTACTACGATGCACGCAGAGAGATGCCGGGATGGGACAAGCCGGGATTTGACGATTCGAAATGGAGAAAAGTTGAATTGGTTGATAAGCCGGGAAAATTACTGGTTGATCAGCCTAATGAGCCGATCAAGATCATGGAGGAGCTTGAGCCTGTTTCTGTAACAGAACTTAAGCCCGGTGTTTTCATCTTCGACATGGGCCAGAATATGGTCGGTTGGGTCGAGTTGTTCGTGAAAGGCAAGAGAGGCGATAAGGTACAGATGAGGTTTGCCGAGCGGCTTAAGGATGACGGCTCGCTTTTTATGGCAAACCTGAGGACTGCCGAGGTTACCGATACTTACATCCTGAAAGGCAGTGGAGAAGAGAGGTGGGAGCCGAGATTTACCTATCATGGTTTCAGGTTTGTGGAAATGACCGGCTATCCCGGTAAACCGACCCTAAAATCGATCAAGGGCAAGGTCGTTTACGATGCTGTTGAGACTACAGGCTCGTTCAAATGCTCAAATAACCTCGTTAATCAAATATACAAAAATGCCTACTGGGGTATCAGGGGCAACTACCGCAGTATGCCTACCGACTGCCCGCAGCGTGATGAGCGTCAGGGATGGCTTGGCGACCGTTCGGCCGAGTGTACGGGGGAGAGTTACATTTTTGACATTCAGAACCTGTATGAGAAGTGGGTTGCCGATATGAGGGATGCTCAGCGAGAGGATGGAAGTATTTCCGATGTGGCGCCCTCTTACTGGCCGTTTTACAATGATAACACCACATGGCCGGGGACATACCTTTTTGCTTCCGACATGCTCTACACCCAGTATGGTGACCTGAAAGTGATTCAGGTCAACTATCCCAACATGCAGAAGTGGATAAAGCACATGGAGCAATACGTTAAAGACGGCGTAATGACAAGGGATACATACGGTGACTGGTGTTCACCACCGGAAGATCCGAAGCTTATCCACACTGTTGACCCGCTTCGCACAACAAGTTCTGAGTTTCTTGGAACGGTATATTTTTACAAAGAGCTTAAACTGATGGCAAAGTTTGCCCGTCTGCTTGGTAAAGAAGATGATGCGGAGCAGTACCTGAGAAAGGCAGATGCCATGAAAAAAGCTTTCAACGAGAAATTCCTTGATAAGGAAAATGTCATGTACAGCAATAACTCACATACCGTGAATATCCTGGCCCTGGCATTCGACCTTGTTCCCGATGAGTACAAAAAACAGATAGAGGAGCGGTTGATGCAGAAGATACTCGGTGAAAGTAACGGCCATGTAGGTAATGGCATAATTGGTGGGCAGTGGCTGATGCGCACCCTGACAAATACGGGCCATGTGGATGTGGCTTATCTGCTTGCTGCTCAAAACACATATCCGAGCTGGGGATACATGGTGGAAAAGGGCGCAACAACGATATGGGAACTGTGGAACGGCGATACCGGCGATCCGGGCATGAACTCCGGAAACCATGTGATGCTGCTTGGCG
>JALVJU010000561.1 GCA_027034005.1 Marinilabiliaceae bacterium | reverse complement strand
GGCCTGGAGGAGTTTGTTGAGTTTATCGATGAGGCCAGGGAAAAGCTTATCGATGATATAATTTATATCGATACCGAGAAGAACGGGATTCCCGTTGAGATAGCAGTTCAATACAACACCTCTTTTGGTGAGAATGTGTATTCTTACGTGAACAACATCAACACCATTGAAGGAGGAACACACCTTACCGGTTTCCGCAGGGGACTTACGCGAACACTTAAAAACTGGGCCGAGAAATCCGGTATGCTTTCCAAACTCAAGTTTGACATTAACGGCGATGACTTCCGTGAGGGGCTTACAGCAGTCATTTCAGTTAAAGTTGCTGAACCCCAGTTTGAAGGACAGACAAAGACCAAACTTGGTAACAGCGAGGTGAGTGCTGCTGTCGACCAGGCGGTGAGTTCCATGCTGACCAATTACCTGGAAGAGAATCCCAAAAATGCCAAAGAGATAGCAAATAAGGTTATCCTTGCTGCAACTGCCCGTCATGCTGCCCGTAAGGCGCGTGAGCTTGTTCAGCGTAAAAGCGCTTTGAGCGGCGGAGGACTTCCCGGTAAGCTGGCCGATTGTTCTGAAAAAGACCCGGCTCTTTGTGAGGTATTCCTTGTTGAGGGAGATTCGGCAGGCGGAACTGCAAAGCAAGGACGTGACAGGAAATTTCAGGCCATATTGCCGTTGAGGGGTAAGATACTGAATGTGGAGAAAGCTCTTCAGCACAAAGTTTTCGAGAACGAAGAGATAAAGAATATTTTTACTGCCCTTGGGGTTACCATGGGTACAGAGGAGGACAGCAAGGCGCTGAATCTTGAAAAGCTGAGGTACCACAAGATAGTGATCATGACCGATGCCGATGTTGACGGCAGCCATATCACTACTCTTATCATGACTTTCTTTTTTAGGTACATGAAGGACCTTATCAAAAAAGGTTATCTGTACATTGCCACTCCGCCTTTGTATTTGTGTAAGAAAGGGAAGAATGAGAACTATTGCTGGGACGACCGTCAGCGGCGTGAGTTTGTGGAAAAGTATGGCGGTGGCAAGGAAGACAGCGTTCACATTCAGCGGTACAAAGGTCTTGGTGAGATGAATGCCGAGCAGCTATGGGACACAACCATGAACCCTGAGAAGCGTACACTGCGACAGGTGACTATCGAGAGTGCAGCCGAGGCCGACCGTACGTTCTCAATGCTCATGGGCGATGATGTTCCCCCGCGTCGTGAATTTATTGAAGAGAATGCAACCTATGCAAATATCGACGTGTAGGTTTTTGTAAACAAGATAAATCAAAAGGGACGTTCGTATCGGGCGTCTCTTTTTTATTCTTCAAATGTTTCTCCTCCCCCCAATTAGGGGGAGGTTGGGAGGGGGCTATTCGGCTTCTATCTCCCCTTTAAAAACAAATTTGGCAGGGCCTGTCAGCCATATGTTGTGGGGGTGGTTGTTTTCGTCCATTTCGAATCTTACCTGCAGTTTGCCTCCGGGAACCATAACCGTGAAGTTGTTTCCGTATCCCTGCTTTATGGCTGTTGAAATGGCTGAGGCAACAGCACCCGTTCCGCACGAGAGTGTTTCATTTTCTACGCCGCGCTCGTAGGTTCGCATATTAATGGTGTGGTCGTCTATCTGCTGGATGAAATTCACATTTGTACCGCCAATAGGTTTAAATGTTTTGGAATACCGGATTTTGCTACCTTCTTTAACAATGTCAATATTTTTATTGTCATCAACAAAAGTGACATAGTGAGGAGAGCCCGTATCAAGAAAAGTGTAGCCGGTTTTTGTGTCGATGGAACCTACTTCTGTCATTTTCAACGAAACAATATCGTTTTTGTATTCGGCCTCATGCAGACCGTCTACAGCCATGAATTTGAAATGCTCAGGTGTTTTAACGATGTCGCGGTGAACAGCAAATGCCGCAATGCACCGCCCGCCGTTTCCACACATTGTTGCCTCCCGACCGTCGCTATTGTAGTACCGCATGGTAAAATCATACTCATCATGATCCTCAAGTAGCATTAGTCCGTCTGCACCTATTCCGAACCTGCGGTCGCACAGGAAGCTGACAAGCTGTTCGTTTTTGCTGTCAAACTGTCCGTTTCTGTTGTCTATCAAAATGAAATCGTTACCTGTTCCCTGATATTTGTAAAACAATAGTGGCATCGTGGTTGTTATTAAATTGGCTAAGGAGATAAGTTGTATATGTTTTTCAATTTTGCAGGCGAAACTTATCTCTAACCGCTGTTAATCACTGCAAAGTTACATCAAAACCTTTTAAGAAACGTTAAGTTCAGGTTAAAACTTAAACACGGCATACCTTTTGAAAACTATGTTGTGTATTTTTACGTACGCGAACTAAAAATATTATATCATGAAAGCAAATAAAATATTTTACACAGTGGCTATTGCAGTTATGAGTGCAGTGGCAGGAGTTTATTCATATACATTAATTTTTAAGCCGAAGCCTGAGGTTGTTACGATAGAGAAGAATGCAGTCCCTGCAACCTTTGCCTCATATTCGGCGGCACCGCAGGCGGGTTCGGTTGATCTTACCTATGCGGCAGAGCATTCCGTTTCAGGAGTGGTGCATGTTATGGTAAAATCACATGAGACAACATATTATGGAAATCCTTTGTATGATTTTTTCTTTGGCCCGGGCGGTAGTGTTCAGCAACAGCCGGTCATTGGCTCCGGTTCGGGTGTGATTATCACCAAGGACGGATATATCATCACAAATAATCATGTGATAAAAGGAGCAGATGATATTGTTGTTATTTTGAACGATAAGAGGGAGTTTGGTGCCAAGTTGATAGGGACAGATCCGACTACGGATATTGCATTGTTGAAGATAGATGCAGACAACCTACAGTTCCTTAAGTATGGTGATTCCGATGATCTTAAACTGGGTGAATGGGTGCTTGCTGTGGGCAACCCGTTTAATCTAACATCAACAGTTACTGCAGGGATAGTGAGCGCCAAAGCACGGAGTATCAATATTCTTGCAAACAGGGAGAACAGATTTGGGATCGAAGCATTTATCCAGACCGATGCAGCTGTGAACCCCGGAAACAGCGGTGGAGCCCTGGTGAATCAGAGAGGTGAGCTTGTGGGGATCAATACAGCCATTGCATCACAAACAGGTTCATACACCGGATATTCATTTGCAGTGCCAATAAACATTGCCAAGAAAGTGGTTGCCGATCTGATGGAATACGGAGAGGTTCAACGTGGATTTCTCGGTGTTGAGATAGTAGATGTGAACAAAGCAGTGGCCGACAAGTTTGGTCTTGATAAAATCGAGGGTGTTTATGTTGTAAATGCACAGGATGACGGGGCCGCTTATGATGCAGGAATGCGCTCAGGTGACGTGATTCTCAGCATTGACGGTAATGTTGTGAATTCTGTTCCGGAGCTCCAGGAGCAGGTAGGAAGACATCGTCCCGGAGATAAATTAAATATTCTTGTGCGAAGGGGTGGAAAAAAGAAACAATTTACCGTAACTTTACAAAACGTAAGAGGGACAACCGCAATCGCAAAAACCGATGATGTACCAAGACTGCTTGGCGCAGAATTTGGAGATGTGCCTGCCAAGATCAGGAATAAATTTGGATTGCGGGGCGGCGTTCAGGTGAAAAAACTTTATGACGGTCCTCTTAAAGAGGGCGGAGTAAGAGAAGGATACATAATTACAAAGGCAAACCGCGTTCCTATTGGTTCCGTGGATGATTTGAGGCGTGTGTTGACAATGGTGGATGAAGGATTATTTTTGACAGGAGTGTATCCAAACGGTCGCGTCGTGTATTATGGCATAAATATTGAAGAGTAAATATAGCCTCTGAAAAGTAGGGGATTAATTGGAAAATCGGAAAAATTGTTATAATTTCGCGCGACATTTTTACAGCATATGAGACAACTAAAGATAACTAAATCAATTACGAATCGTGAGAGCGCTTCGTTAGACAAGTATTTACAGGAGATTGGACGTGAAGAACTGATATCTGTTGAAGAAGAGGTAGAACTCGCTCAACGGATAAAAAAAGGCGATCAGCTTGCCCTTGAGAAGCTTACGCGTGCCAATCTGCGTTTCGTGGTTTCTGTTGCAAAACAGTATCAGAATCAGGGATTGAGCCTTCCCGACCTTATCAATGAAGGTAACCTGGGTTTGATAAAGGCAGCCGAGAAATTCGACGAGACAAGAGGTTTTAAATTTATCTCCTATGCTGTTTGGTGGATACGTCAATCGATACTGCAGGCTTTGGCCGAGCAGTCACGTATTGTACGTTTGCCTTTGAACCAGGTTGGTTCTTTGAATAAGATCAACAAGGCATATTCTAAGTTTGAGCAGGAGAATGAGCGTAAGCCGTCGCCTGATGAGCTGGCTGAAAAGCTTGATCTTCCGGCCGATAAGGTGTCTGATACTCTGCGCGTATCGGGACGTCACATCTCTGTTGATGCTCCTTTTGTAGAAGGTGAAGACAACAGCCTGCTTGATGTTTTGGTGAACAGTGATTCCCCAAGTGCAGATAAAACACTGATTAATGAATCCCTTGCACGTGAGATCGAAAGGGCACTGGCTACACTGACAGAGCGTGAGAGTGATATTATTAAGCTTTTCTTCGGTATTGGCTGTCAGGAGATGACCTTGGAAGAAATAGGGGAAAGGTTTGGACTTACACGTGAAAGAGTTCGCCAGATCAAGGAAAAAGCAATTCGCCGTTTAAGGCATACTTCAAGAAGTAAACTTCTGAAATCCTATCTTGGATAAAGAAGGATAATTATAAATTTAAGGTCCTCACACTCCGAAAGGTTTGTGGGGATTTTTTTGTCCTGATGTGAAATATAGAAATATAAGAAGGAGAGAGAAAAGAACAGTATGACAAATCTTTTCTATTAGTCAATGTTAAATTGTATATTTGTTCTCCATATAAAATCGCATAAGATGGAAGTCGATAGTTATTTTAAGATTTTCCTATTGATAGGCAGCGCTTTATCTCTTCTGATGGCGATATTCTTGTGGGTTAATTCGGCAAAGCTCTTTGCCAACAGTATATTGGGTATTATGAATTTTTTCTGGGGATTCATAGTATTTATTTTTGCAATTCAGTCCAATGAGTTTTATGTGAAATTTCCTCATCTTTTCAAGATCACATCTGTAATACCTATATCACTTTTCCCATTACTGTACATTTATATTAAATCCTATCTTACTGATAAAAAATGGAATTTCTGGAACCTGGCAATTCATTTTTTACCTATGGTTATATATTTTATTGTCATTTCACCTTTTTATTTTCAGACTACAGAAGTTAAACGTGAACTTATCAAGACAGGTAATTTTCCCTCGTATCTGGGAGTAGTTGCTTCTGTTTTCGATATTGTCATCATTGTTCAGGGTATAGTCTATACTGCATTGTCGATGAAAACAATACAAAAATATTTTGATATTGAGGCAGGGAACCTTTCGAAACGACAGCACTATATACTTAACTGGCTGATATTTTTTGTTTTGAGCTATGTCTTGCTATGGGCTTTTGGTGCCGTTGGTGCTGTTCTTGAGATGTTGAGGATAAAAGTGCCTTTCGATCTTTTTAATTTCTTCTATCTTGGGCTTACCATACTTACTGTCAGTATAGGGGTTTTTGCATTAAGATGCCCTTATGTTCTTTTTCAAAAGTTGAAAACGGTACCAGGGGAAATTAATGAACCTGAAAAATATACTGTTAATGAAGATAGTGATAAAGGTCTTAAAACCATACTAAACTATCTTGAAAAAGAGAAGGCGTATCTGAAAAATGATCTTTCACTTCAGGACATGGCTGATGCAACAGGGATTCCCAAGCATCGAATTTCCGCCGTCTTTAACAAGGAACTTGGTAAGAATTTTTATGAGATACTCAATGAATACCGTATGCAGGAAGCGATAAGGCTTTTCAATGATGGTAAGCATTTGAACTTTACATTGACCTATATTGCCGAGATGGCAGGTTTTAATTCAAGGGCCACATTCAACCGGATCTTTAAAAAAATAACAAATTATACTCCCTCAGAGTATATCCATACTGTCTATTCCAAAGACACAAATACCGAAAAGGATAAGTAAAAAGAAAAAAATCAGCAAATTCTATTCCTTACTTCTTCTTGTTTATCCACTTTATAACTAAATGAAAATCAATGCATAGACAATGCTTGTCTCACTGAGAAAATTACTCAATTAGCCGAGTGATACAAGATTTCGTTTATTGAAATGACATTTTCATGAGTTCTTCCTTTTATTTGCAAACAGGTGTTAATTCTAAAAAACATTAAAAAATGAAAAGTAAAATTATTAGGTTTTTTGTAGTAGCCGGATTCTTGATGGCTACATTTACAAGTTGTTATAAAGACGACTTTGATGACCTGCAAAAGCAGGTGGACGAACTGGAGAAGAAAGTTGCTGCTAATGCTGCATCTATTCAGGAACAGATCACTGCCATACAGGCATTGCAGCAGCAGGATGGTCAGCTTAGTCAGGAGATCCAGGATCTTGTTACTAATCTGGAGCAGGTAAGTGATGATGTTGAACAAAATGCAAATACAGTATTCTATGGTAATCTTGTTACAGATGAAGATTATGCTGCATATGAAGCTCAGGGTGCCGATGTTGTTACAGGAAAAGTTGTTATCTCAACTGCTGATCAGGCAGCTATTGTAAGCAATTGTCGCTGGGTTGGACAGGAACTGATCACAAATATCGGAGCTATTGAGGGTATTCAGAATGTTGGAGGTGATGTAGTTGTAGAAAGCACTGATACTGTTATTGATCTTAAAGGTCTTGTTTCTGTAGGTGGTAACTACCATATTCCCGTTAACAAGGAGTTGAAATCAGTTTCTGCTAATGACCTTGTTGTTCTTGCCGGTGAACTTAGACTGGAAGAAGGAAATGAACTGCTTACTTCTATTTCAATGGAGAATCTGCAGATAGTTGGAACAGTTAATATGAACAACTCAAGCGGTAATGTTAGCGGTGGAGCAGGTGAACTTCTTAATACTATAAACCTTAATGGTGCTAATGTTGTTGGTAATCTGACCCTTTACTATGTAGGAACCAGCTCTGATGCAGAATTGTCATTCGGAGAAGTTGGTGGTAATATAGTGATCAAAGGTTGCGGTTTTGGAACTATAAATATTGATGCTACTTCATTGTACGGCGATGTTACAATAACAGAAAATTCATCATCAACAATAAACTTTAAATCTGTCACGGAAATTAGAGGTGATCTGACCGTAGTGGAAAACAACGGTGCTTCAGGGGGAGTCGGCCCTGTAGGCGGTGCTGACATTTCAGGTGATGCAACAGGCCTTGAAACACTGGATTTCAGTAACCTGGTTTCAATTGACGGTAATGTTTTAATTACAGGTAACGATCTGCTTGGAGATATATTGAATAATGTTCAGACTGTATCAGAAGATATTACATTAAATATAGATAATGCAGACCTTCCGGTTATTGCGTTTGAGAACCTGACTGAAATTACTTCCGGTAATATTTTGTTAACAGGTAGCATGTATAAGTTTACCGGATTTAATAAATTGACTACAATGAAATCAGGTAAGAGAATTAGCTTAGGCGATTCATATCTTATTGATTACAATGGTGGTGTTAACAATAAAAGAATCTATGATGCTTTCCTTGTTAAATCAGGGGATGCAGAGGCTTTAAATGTATTTAATGGATTAGAAAATATGGATGGTGAACTCATCATAAGTACATATTATCACGGATATAGTTATTATGTAGAGAATGGTTACGTAGATATGGGTAAAAGTTTCACAAATCTGTCATATATTAAAACCTTTAAATTATATCTGTTTGACAGATACGGAAGTGATCTTTACAATGCTTTCCCTGCCGTA
>JALVJU010000560.1 GCA_027034005.1 Marinilabiliaceae bacterium | reverse complement strand
GCTTTGGGCCTCGTTGCACTTGCCGCTTTTGTATTCTTCTTCCCATGAACGCATTGACGGCGCTCTCCACAGATAACTGATGTGCTGGCCGTAAATGCGGTATGGCATGTAGTTGTGTATGTATCTGAACTCCTTGTCCCTGACTGCCCTGCTCATGTCAAACCGTTCGTCCATGCGTCCGCGAAACATGTAAACATATTCCGGGTCAGGTGTTTTTTGTTTTCCCAGGAAAGCATGTCCCTGCATCGATTTTGGGATAGGTGCTCCGGCCAGGCTTAACAGTGTGGGAGCAAGGTCCACAAAGCTTATCATCCTGTCAACTTTCATTCCGGGTTTTGCGGCCGGGAAATACTCTTTGTACATCTTTGGGATTCGGACTATGAACGGTACACGTGTCCCCGTTTCATACACGAACCGCTTGCTCCTGCCAAGCACACCGCCATGGTCTCCGTAGTAGAAAACAATGGTGCTGTCGGCAAGGCCGGATCTTTCCAGTACATCCAGCATGCGCCCTATTTGTGTGTCAAGGTCTTCAACTTTGTCGTAGTATTGTGCCCAGTCATGGCGCATCTCTTTTGTGTCGGGGTGGTAGGGCGGCAGTTTTACATCTTCCGGCTTGTGGCGCAGTTTGTCCGATGGTATTGATTTGTGTATCGAACTCTCATGCGAAACGTTAAAGTTAAACACGGCTAGGAACGGCTGTCCCGGCTTTCTGTTCCTGTAATGTGCTTTGCGGCTTGATTCATCCCAAATGCCTCTTGTGTCCCTCTTGTCAAAGTTGTAATCCTCCTTTGCATTGTTGGTGCAGTAGTAGCCGGCTTTTTTCATGAGGGCGGGATACATAAAAACCCTGAGCGAGCGCCTGTAATAACTTCTCATGTTCTCGCTCCCGTTGGAGCAGGCATATACTCCGGTGAGGATTGTGTTGCGTGCAGGGGCGCATACCGGGGCATTGGCATACGCATGTGTGTACAAAAATCCTTCCGAGGCAAGTTTATCAAGATTAGGGGTTGTGGCAAAGGTGTCGCCGTAACAACCCAGCATCGGGCTGTTGTCTTCACTGACTAACCAAAGTATGTTGGGCGGGGGGAGTTGTTTCTTGCTTGTGCATGATGCAGATAAAACTATCACAATGAACAAAATGCTCCAAAGGACAGAATATTTGATGTTTGATCTCTTTCCGTTCATTTCAGTATGGATTTGATGTTTTGGAGTATAAGGAAAGTCATCTGATGAATCGATTTAATCTTATTGGTATTCATCAGATGACTCTTTTATACGTTTTACTGCTTCAGCACAGGGGCAGACAGTTCGTCTATCAGTTTCAACTCCTCGTCGGAGAATTCGAGGTTGTTCAGAGTCTTGAGATTATCTTCAAGTTGTTTCACCGATGAAGCACCTATTAGCACGGAGGTGATACGCTTGTCTTTGAGCAGCCATGCCAGTGACATCTCTGCAAGGGTCTGGCCTCGCTTTTCTGCAATCGCGTTCAGTCTTGTAATGGCTTTTTTCTTGGCTTCCGTGAATGCATTGCGCTTGAGGAACCCGTGCGGTTTGGCCATACGAGAATCAGCAGGGATGGTTTTCAGGTAGCGGCTGGTGAGCAGCCCCTGAGCCAGTGGTGAAAAGGTGATGCAGCCGATGCCGTTTTCCTCCAGTACGTCAAGCAGACCGTCCTCCACCCACCTGTCGAAGATGTTGTACCTGGGCTGATGGATCAGGCAGGGAGTACCAAGCTCGTTAAGGATGGCTACGGCTTTTTTCGTCTGTTCGGCATTGTAGTTCGACAATCCCACGTACAATGCCTTCCCCTGCCTTACTATTAGGTCAAGGGCAGCCATTGTCTCTTCAAGCGGTGTTTCCGGGTCAGGGCGGTGATGGTAGAAGATATCGACATATTCGAGCCCCATGCGCTTGAGGCTTTGATTGAGACTTGATACGAGATATTTCTTTGAGCCCCGGTCGCCGTAAGGCCCGGGCCACATGTAGTATCCTGCTTTTGAGGATATGATCATCTCATCGCGATAAGGTCTGAGTTGCTGTTTCAGTATTTTACCGAATGTTTCTTCTGCAGTTCCCGGATCGGGGCCGTAGTTGTTGGCAAGGTCGAAGTGTGTTATCCCGTTATCAAATGCAGTTAACAGGATGTCACGGGCGTTGTTGTAAACATCCACGGAGCCGAAATTGTGCCACAAGCCGAGAGATATGGCGGGGAGTTTTATGCCGCTACGCCCGCACCTGTTGTATATCATGCTGTCGTACCGGTTTTCATTTGCAATGTAGTTCATGGTTTTAATTTTAGATTTGATACAGCTAAAAAGCAAGTATGAATTATTTGATTTATCATCATCTATTATTAAATGGTCTTACTTTTTTTCTACAGCCAAAAAAAGTAAGCAAAAAAGGCCGCCGCCGTGAATAAATTTGCTAAAAATCTATGCGTTACGCTAAAAGAAAAATAACTCCTCCGATATAGTTTTTGTGGCTTTTTTGCAAAAAGCCTACAAAACTAAATATCGGACTCAAACAGATTTTCTTTTTTAACGCTTCACCCATAGATTTTTTTAACGCAATTTATTCAATGCGGATATTAACAGTTAAATTAACCTGATTCGTATTCTACACAATATGTTATTCATTTAAAACAAAGGTATTGCTAAAGTTTATTCTGTCAGGAACTTAATCATGTCCACAATGGCTTTCTGGCAAACGGGGCAGAAGCCCTTGGCTTCGTTTG
>JALVJU010000559.1 GCA_027034005.1 Marinilabiliaceae bacterium | reverse complement strand
CTCCAGTTTGTCTGCAATGTTTCCACCTCAACCCCATACTGTGGAAACTCTTTCAGGATGTGCTTACCCAGCAGTTGCCAGTCGGAATTACGCCAACGGTATATCGACTGCTTAACATCGCCCACAACAAGGGCCCTGTTGCCTTCACTAAGACTGTTAAGTACCAGCGGCCTGAAATTCGACCACTGCATGTCGGAAGTATCCTGAAATTCATCGATCATGTAATGCCGGTAACGCGTGCCTGTCTTTTCATAGATAAAAGGTGCATCGTTGTCGTCAATGATCCTGTTCAGTAACTGATTGGCATCCGACAACAGAAAATAGTTTTTTTCGAGTGACAGATCTTTTATTTTTTTTGCAATATCAACAATGACACCAAGGGAAGAAATGTTCGGTAACACTACCATTGCCGTAAAATAATCATCTTTCCCCGCATGATAGAACCGTTTTAACTCATCAAGCGCATCTTTCAATCCGGAATTATAACAACTGAAGATATCATTTTTCCTTTTAGCGGTTTTGGTGTAAAGAGCATCTGCATCCGTTACTGTTTCAATCCTCTCTAATCCTTTAGGAATATCGTCACCCGGCTTTTTGGTGACAAGGATCCTGTTAAGCCAGTTCAGGGGAGACCTTTGTTTTGATTTAAGATCATCGATCGTCAAACCGGAGCCGGCAAGTCTATCAAGTGCTTTTTGGGAACGCTGCTTTATCCCATTTTCAAAATCATCAATGATATTCTTTAGGGCATTGCGGTAATTATTAAGGAACTTCTTATCACTAATATTATCGGTCATATCATTACTCATCCTCTGAAACTCCTCCTTGAATATCTCCTTGCCAAGAAGGATCATCTCCCTGGTGATCTTCCAGTCGCCTTTGTCCTGTAGTTTACTGAATGTCTGGTTAAGTATCCACGCTTTGACTTCTTCATTTCCACTTACATCAAGCTCCTTGAAAATACTGTCAATCGCCTCATTAAGCACCACATCAGTATCAAGCTCTATGCGGAAATTTGTCGGCAGGCCTGCCTCAAAAGCAAACGACCTGATTATTTTCTGGAAAAAACTGTCGATAGTGGTTATGTTGAAATGGGAAAAATCATTCAGGATAAATGTCAATATCTCTTTTGCCCTTTTCCTCACCTGTTCTTCGTTGCTGTTGGTATATCTCATCAACTCACCGAGAAACTCGGGCGCTTCATCGACAGTCAAAGCATAAAGATATGTGATAATACGGGTTTTCATCTCCGCCGTGGCTTTGTTGGTAAAGGTAACAGCCAAGATGTAACGATAATTGAAAATATTGTTTTTGTCGAAAAGCAGCATCAGGAACTCTTTGGCCAGGGTATATGTTTTTCCCGAACCCGCCGATGCTTTATAAATTTTAAGTTTTGTCATCCTGAATTGTTTCCCCGAAAATAATAAAAAAGCCGCAAAAAGCGGCTTTAATTTTACTAACTGTCTAATTCAATAAATGAATCTTACTTCAACTCTTTTTCTGTGATGAAACCTTCTGAAATAACTGTCATCTTAATGTTCTGGCGGTTAACGATCTGGGATTTAAGAAGAATTGCCGGAACAAGTTTTTTACCATTGTTCACCGTTATGTTCATATTCGAAGGTGCCTGCCCGTTAGCGATCTTAACTGCAGCATCTATTGCGGCATACACAAGTGATTCGATTGGCTTGTAAACTGTGATAGTCTGTACTCCGGCAACAATATTCCTGATAGCGCTAACATCTGCGTCCTGACCGGCAACAAGGACTTTACCATCGTAATTGTATTCCTTGAGCGCCATTATCGCTCCCTGGGCCAGTGCATCGTTACCTGCAAGCACAGCATCAACTTTTCCGCCTCCATCAAGGTATTTTTTCATTATGTTGTAACTCTCATCAGGCAGCCAGAAATTTGTGTATTCATCGATTACAACATGAATATCCCCCTTGTCGATGTATGGCTGAAGGACATTAAGCCATCCAAGGTGAAGAAGGAAAGCATTATTGTCAGTGGTAGGACCGGTGATAAGCACGTAATTGCCCACCGGCGATATCTTCGATATGTAATCCGCCTGCATCTCTCCCACACTGATATTATCCGTTGAAATATAGTAGTCCACATTACTGTCCTTGATAAGCCTGTCATAAGAGATCACAGGAATATTTGCAGCATGGGCCTTTTTAACTATCTCTTTAGATTTAACCACATCAACCGGAATAACAATAAGCACATCCACACCGTTATTTATCAATTCTTCGGCCTGCTTAAGTTGTTTGCCGGCATCACTGTCAGCAACTTTGATTATAACATCTGCATTGAAGTCCCTGGCACGTTTCTCAAACAACTCCTTATCTTTCTGCCACCTTTCAAGAGAAACATTATCCATTAAAATTCCAATTTTTGTTTTGTGATGACACCCGAAAAACAAGGTCAGTACAAAAATCGCAGGAAGTACTAAAATTAAATGTTTACGTTTCATGACAAGCTATTTTGAGAGGTTAATACTTTTCAATGATTAAATTACAAAAATGACAGCATAATGTAAAGTCAAAAAAGAGAAATATTTATTTTTACAATATATTTGCTGTACGTAAATACTATATTTCAGCTCTATATCAGATATAGAAGATCAAAATGCATCTTTATATACTATATGCTTTAATAGTCAAAACATCCCCTCAATAGGGTAAATAAAGTTAATAAAAATTTATACTTAAACATACTACCGGACAGAAAAAAAGAAATTATTCATGAAAGTAAACGGAAAAAACTACAAAACAGTATGGTATGAGAGTAAGACCAACACTGTGTACATGATAGATCAGACAAAACTGCCTTTTGATTTTGACATAAAAGCTCTCAGAGAACACAAAAATACAGCCGTTGCCATTCAAACAATGATTGTCAGGGGTGCCGGAGCGATCGGCGCCGCAGCAGGCTATGCCATGGCACAGGCATTTGTGGAGAACAGCGATGAAGAATTCGTTAAAAATGCAAAAAAGACAATTACAGAGACAAGGCCAACTGCTGTAAACCTGTTTTATGCTGTCGAAAAAGTTTTTGAAGCAGGAAAAACATCTGTTGAAAATGCCGTAAAGGCTGCTTTTGAAATTGCCGAAGAAGATGAAAGGTACAGCCGTCTTATCGGAAAATACGGAAACGAACTGGTAAAAAAGGGTGATAAGATACTTACACACTGTAATGCCGGATGGCTGGCTTTTGTTGATTACGGAACCGCCCTCTCTCCCATTTACAGTGCCGCCGATGCAGGTAAGGATCCTTTTGTTTTTGTTGATGAAACCCGTCCGCGCAACCAGGGGGCACGACTAACAGCATGGGAACTCGGACAGGAAGGTATCGACCATAGGATAATAGCAGACAATGCAGCTGCCTTTTATATGAACAGAGGAGAAATAGACCTTATCATCGTCGGTGCCGACCGCATTGCTGCCAACGGCGATGTTGCGAACAAAATAGGGACACTTGACAGGGCGATCATTGCAAGACATTTCAATGTTCCCTTTTACGTTGCCGCACCTTCAAGCACTTTCGACAAAGATTGCCCTACAGGCAAAGATATACCTATTGAAGAAAGATCGGATGAAGAAGTGCTTTACTATGCCGGCCACACACGGGACGGAGAAATGACAGAGATTCGGCTGGCATCACCGGGATCACATGCTTTTAATCCCGCCTTCGATGTTACTCCTGCCGGATTGATAACCGGTATCATTACGGAAAAAGGGGTCTTCAAACCGGAGGAGTTGATCGATAATCTTTAGCAGATTTGCGTATTATCTTTACCTACTGAAATGAGATAGTGAAAAAATTATTTGGGGTACAACTTGATGTCGCGCCCCCAATACAATCATTGCTGTCGGTGTAGCTCAAAGCTGCGCCGACAGTTTATACAAATAACATTCCCATAAAATATCACCCTTTTGGTTTTGATTTAAAAATAAATAATCTATTTTTGTATCAAATTATAAACAACACCCCATTTTATATAATGATCAGTTTTGTTAACATATTAACATCAACCACATCTACAACAACCCCTTAGGGGGTAAGTATCATTATATAAAAACGCATACATCATATCGTATTTTCAACGATAATAGATCAGCAGGCACATAACAGCTTTTAAGCATTGATTGTATATATTACAATTATTTAATAGAATTTTAACTGCTCTTTGCAGGTAATTTCCAAAAGTTAAAATTTAACTTCTAAACAGAAAAAATGAGAGTTTTAAAATTCGGCGGTTCATCAATGGGGTCCGCCGGCAGCATAAAAAAGGTCAAAGATATAATCACAAACATCGACGAACAGGTCCATGTGGTAGTTTCGGCCCTTGGAGGCACAACCGATTTGCTGATAAAAGCAGCGAACAGGGCTGCTAAAGGCGAAGATTACGAAGAACTCATAGATCAGATATACGACCGGCACACGGATGTTGCTAACGAGATAAAACCGGAACTTATCGACACCATTAAAGATGAATTCAATGAGAAATTTTCCTCTTTGCTCAGCTTGCTAAAAGGGATATCATTAACAAGGGAACTGAGCAACAGAAGCCTTGACATTGTTACGGGATACGGCGAACAACTGAGTGCATGTTTTCTTCACTCCATAGTTGACGGTTCGGCACTTTTCGACAGCCGTGATTATATAAAGACCGTTAAAATCGGAGAAAAAAACAGAGCAGACCTTGAGGTTACAAGCAAACTTTTGAAAGAAGCAGAAAAGAAAGCGGCAGACATCAATATCTGGCCGGGGTTCATCTCACGCGATATCAACGGTGACGATACAACACTGGGACGAGGGGGATCTGACTACACCGCTGCCATTATCGCAGCATCGCTGGATGCTGATGTTCTGGAGATATGGACCGATGTTGACGGGTTCATGTCGGGAGACCCGCGTGTGATAAAACGGGCATACTCCATCTCCCACCTGACTTATGCGGAAGCACTGGAACTGTCCCATTTTGGGGCAAAGGTGATCTATCCGCCCACCATCATACCGGTACTGCAGAAAAACATTCCCGTCCTGATTAAAAATACATTCAATCCGGACTTCCCCGGCACCCTGATCGACAACAACAGCAGCAACAATGAATCGAACATTAAGGGGGTCTCAAGCATACGCCACATCTCGCTTATCACGCTTCAGGGAACGGGCATGGTAGGTATCACAGGCATTTCTATGCGCTTTTTCAGTGCCCTTGCCCACCGGCATATCAATGTAGTCCTGATATCGCAGGCATCCTCTGAAAACAGCATTACCGTTGCCGTGGAAGAAAAAGATGCTGACGAGGCAGCCAAAGCCCTGAGATACGAATTCGAACGTGAGATAAGCTACAAACAGATCAGCAGCATAAGCACAGAAAAAGATATGGCGGTGGTAGCCATCGTGGGTGAAAGAATGAGGCATACCACCGGTGTCGCAGGACGGCTTTTCCGGAGCATAGGCCAGAACGGCATCAATCTCTATGCCATCGCCCAGGGCGCTTCGGAACTGAACATCTCTTTTGTGATAAAGGATAAGAACCTGAAAAAAGCACTCAATGTCATCCATGAGGCATTCTTCCTGACAAACTATAAGGTGCTCAATGTCTACCTTACCGGTGTCGGTACCGTCGGGGCAAACCTTTTGCAGAAGATCGCCGCTCACTCAAAGAAACTGCGTACTCAGGAACGTGTTGAGCTCAGGCTTACAGGTGTATCAAACTCACGTAAGATGGTCATTGACATAAACGGCATAGCTCCTGACAAAGCGATTGAAATGCTTCAGAACGGGGCTGATTCCTGTCCGGAATGCTTTTCCGAAAAAATCATTGAAAACAACCTGGCCAACAGCGTCTTTGTTGACTGTACTGCTAGCGAAGACGTTTCCATGGTGTATGAAAAACTTTTGAGCGCCAACGTGTCTGTGGTTACTGCCAACAAAATAGCAAGTTCATCATCGTACGACATGTACCAAAACCTGAAATCCATTGCCCGTCAAAACGGAATCAAATATCTTTTTGAGACCAATGTGGGTGCAGGACTACCGATCATATCGACCATAAACAACCTGATCAACAGCGGCGATAAGATCATCAGACTTAAAGCCGTTTTGTCGGGAACGCTGAATTTCATCGTCAACGAACTAAGCGCAGACAAACAGCTTTCAGACGTGATAAGGGAAGCCATGGAAAAAGGATACAGTGAACCAGATCCACGAATTGACCTCAGCGGCATGGACGTGGCACGGAAAATACTGATACTTGCCAGGGAATCAGGATACAAACTGGAGATTGAAAATATAAACAAAACAAGCTTTATCCCTGACAAATACATGGAAGGCGGCAGTGTGGATGAGTTCCTTGAAAAAGTTGAAGAACTGGATGCTACTTTTGAAGAACAAAGACAAAGACTTGAAAGAGAGAACAAGAAGCTTAGGTATGTAGCTACCTTTGAGAACGGTATCGCAAAAACCGGCTTTGAAGAGGTCTCGGCCGACAGCCCACTCAGCAACCTTGAAGGCAGCAACAACATGCTATTGGTATGGAGCGAGTACTACAAAGAGCACCCGATGGTTATCAAAGGATATGGTGCAGGTGCCGATGTTACGGCAGCCGGCGTGTTCGCTGATATCATCAGAGTGGTGAATGTATAGTGACAAAATGATTAGTGATTTGAATTTTAAGTTTTGGGCTTGACCCTCTGTCAATTTATAAAGAAATTATGAAAAAGATAGTAATACTTGCCGACGGATCGGCAGATGAACCGGTTGAAAAACTTGGAGGTAAGACCCCTCTGATGGTTGCTAAAACGCCAAACATAGACAGATTGTGCCGCATGGGCGCTACCGGACTTTTACAATCAGTACCGGAATCGCTATCACCGGGCAGCGAGGTGGCTAATATGACCATCATGGGATACGATGCTGAGACATACTACGAGGGACGTGGTGTGCTTGAAGCAGCTGCTTTAGGACTTGAAATAGAAGATGATGACCTGGTGATGCGCTGCAACCTGATCTCAACAGACGGTGACATCCTTGTAAACCACTCGGCAGGGCATATCTCAACTGAAAAAGCCGATAAACTCATCCATGCCCTTAATGAAGAAATAGGCATTGATAACATAAAATTCTACACCGGAGTAAGTTACAGGCATGTGCTTGTGATAAAAAACGCAGGCAAAGAACTGCCCGAATGTACTCCTCCGCACGATGTGCCGGAGCAGCCATTTGCACAACACCTTCCCAAAGGCGGCAAAGATATCTCTGAGAAATTAAAGGATATCATCATAAAGTCAAGGGAAATACTCGAAGAGCATCCTGTCAACATTGAGCGTAAAAAGAATGGCAAAGTGGCTGCAAACATGGCCTGGCCATGGTCACCCGGAAACAAGCCCGCCATGCCATCACTGAAGGAGCTTTACGGGATAGAGTCGGGCGCTGTGATCTCTGCTGTTGATCTCATTCACGGCCTGGGGCGTTTTGCAGGCATGAAATCGATACATGTTGAAGGTGCTACAGGATTGTACGACACCAACTACAAAGGAAAAGCTGAAGCCGCGATAGATAACCTTAATAAATACGAGTACGTCTATCTGCACATCGAGGCACCTGACGAAGCGGGACATGAAGGTGATGCATACCTGAAAATAAAGACCATTGAAGATATAGACAAATATGTTGTCGGGCCGCTACTCCACTTCACTCAGAAATACGACGAACCGGTTGCAATTGCCTTCCTCCCTGATCATCCGACACCATGTGAGATAAGGACGCACACACGCACGCCGGTCCCGTTCATCATCTACAAACCCGGCATGACACCTGATGACGTAACGGAGTACAATGAGGAGACAGCAAAAAAAGGCAGTTACGGCAACATTTACGGAACGGAGTTCATGAAATTGCTGAACGAGGAATGAGGGGAAAGTCGGCAGAGAAA
>JALVJU010000558.1 GCA_027034005.1 Marinilabiliaceae bacterium | reverse complement strand
AGATGGTCACGTTCCTTATGGGATGTCCGATCTCACCAACAATAGAACAACCTGTTTTGCTTGCATTGCGGGCGATGATGTTACTTATCTTGACATTGTTTATCGAACCAACCGGTTTACTCTCCAGACCTAATTCCGGGTAGTTTCTCGCCCTGTTACCGAGACGGATAAATATTGGGGAGGTAGTGCCTTCCATTACAATGTTGGATATGGCAATGTTCTCCATTATCCCGCCATCAACTATCTCAAGCGCAATTCCGGCAAGGCCTTCGTCAGCTCCCGAGAAACCTGTTTTTGTAACTGAAGGACTGATGGTGCAGTTAGTGATGGCAATGTCCCTGAAGCCACCGTATGACTCTGTTCCCATTTTTATGGCATTGGTGCGTGTTCGGATGTGGCAGTCGGAGATCGCAACCTTTTCCACCAACCCTTCTGCCGTGCTTTTCAGTGTTATTCCGTCGTCGTCGGAATCGCCGTTAAGCCCTGTGATGACAACATTACGGCTCTGGTTGATGTCAACCATGTCGTTGTTCTCACCTCCGTGGGCAAAGACTTTTATGTCACGTATAGTAACGCCGTTGCATTTCATGTAGTGCTGTGTCCATGCGGGGGGATGTTGCAGTGTGACCCCTTCAACAGTTACATCCTTACATCTGTTAAAGAAAAGCAGTACCGGTCTGTTGTCCTTACCGTAAAAACTATTGCCCTGGCCATCAATTACACCGAAACCGGTGATCCCTGTGTTTTTTCTACCGATGCTGAGTATCAGTGCTCCGTTGATGTCGTCCTGTTTGTTGTTTGATATCAGTTTTTTGTTAACACGGTAATCTTCTATGTTTTTACTTCCGAGTATCGTGCTTCCCGCTTCAAGGTGGAGTAAAACATTGTCTTGCATTTGTATCGTGCCAGTGAGGTATGTGCCTGCCGGAAAGATAACTGTTCCTCCGCCGTTGTCAGCACATCGGTTTACAGCCTTATTTATGGCTTCGGTATTCAGCGTCTTTCCGTCCGGGACTGCGCCGTAATCGAGTACGTTGTAAAATGCTTTTTGAGCAGATAGTGAACCTGCGAAAAGAAGTAAAATCAGTATTAATGTATTTCTCATGGCCGGTTTTATTTGTCTCTGTTTTTTTAACTTACATGGATAGGTGTAAATATAGCCAAAGAATAAGGGGCATGGTATAACAATATTATCCGATAAGTATTAAATATTGATAAAAGACACTGATTTAACGGATGAACAGGGAGATTTCTTTGCACGTTTTTTTTCAGCAGATTGAGCAGGCCCATCTTTCCGGGATGGTCAGACAAAAGAGTTGATGAAAATGTTTTTAGTTGAGGTGTAACACCGGAAAAACACCTAAACCTTTGGCGATGCTATTAAGCCACGCCGAGGGTGTTAGCCTAAAATGATAACACTGTTGAAGGGTATTTTATTACAAATGTTTTAGTGTCACTCACTTCATGAGATACTGCACCAATATTTTGTAGCAGTTTTTTTATGAAATTGCATAAAGCTCAGTGTAGATTTGTTTTATCCGTGCCATCAGTGTTCCATTTTCCCAAAGTGTTCGATAGCATTAAGTTATTTGCCATTGCCGGGTTTGATCCTGATGACGTTTTCCTTGTTGTATGTAAAAGATATAAAGAGTTTACGAAGAGTAAAGGATTTGTTTTTTGTTGATTGCTGTGAAAAAAATACCTGTTTGAGTTAATTAATAAATATTTAAACAAGCTGATTTCATTTAAATTTGAGGCGTATAGTTTATAGTTGGATTTTTCTTCAGAATGTATAAAACAAAATCAGATCATGGAAATAATCATATCAAAAAACAAAGAGGAATTAGGGGCAAAGGCAGCCGAACAGGGTGCAAAGCTGATAAACGAGGCAATAGCTCGTAACGGTGAGGCAAACGTGATCGTGGCTACCGGAGCATCGCAGTTTGAGATGTTGAACGAACTGGTAAAGCAGGATGTCAACTGGAGTAAGGTCACTGCTTTTCATCTTGACGAATATATAGACCTGCCTGTTACACATCCTGCGTCTTTCAGAAAATACCTGAAAGAGAGGTTTGTTGATAAAGTAAAAATAAAAGAGTTTCACTACGTGAACGGCGAGAATGACCCCCAGAAAGAGTGTGACCGGCTGGGAGAGATAATCAAAGGTCATCCCATTGATGTGGCATTTATCGGTATTGGCGAGAACAGCCACCTTGCTTTCAACGATCCGCCGGCCGATTTTGACGTAGAAGATCCCTACATAGTTGTGGAGCTTGATGAAGCGTGCAAGAAACAGCAGATGGGAGAGGGGTGGTTCACCACTATCAACGATGTGCCGAAAAGGGCTATCAGTATGTCGATAAAGCAGATCATGAAATCCAAGAATATCATTTGCAGTGTGCCTGATGAGCGTAAGGCCTGGGCGGTGCAGCAGGCGGTAAAAGGTGAAGTGACCAACAAGATACCTGCTTCGATACTGCAAACACACCCGCACACATGGCTTTTCCTTGATGAAGGATCTGCCTCAAAGCTTTAAAACAGAGTTGATGAAAGACTATTCGGCCTATCTTTTTGACATGGACGGCACTCTCGTAGGGTCTGAAGGCCTTAAAGGCCTTTCCATTGCTGAAACATGCCGTTTGTTTGGCGGGGTGGTTGATGTTGATGTGTATAAAGCAGTGATGGGAGAAAAGTGGGAAAAGGTAACCGAATATTTTTTTCAAAAAGCCGGCATCGACCCGGACA
>JALVJU010000557.1 GCA_027034005.1 Marinilabiliaceae bacterium | reverse complement strand
CAGGACGAACGTACCGCATAATCAGTTCATGCCCGTGTGTACCGACGGATGTTCCGATTGTGAGCCTGTCGATCCCTACTCTTTTCGTGTTACGGTGGTACTTCCCGGCTGGACATACCGCTTTTCTGACCCTGACTTCAGGACGTTCATGGAGGAACTGATACGATACGAGATGCCGGCACATGTACTGGCACGCGTATGCTGGATAGGTGACAGGAAAGTGCACAGGGAAAACGATGATGAAAATGAGCTGACTGAAATGGAACTGTTTGAAAATGCCTACAAAGAGTTCCTGTTTGCCCGGACAAACACCGGACAGGGACAAAATATTACCAAACAAAAGAACCTGATAAAAATATTGAGCAACCTTAATTCCGTTTATCCTGCCGGTACCCTGATCGACTGTGAGGACGAAGAAGACCGCAGTGATAACAAGATCGTTTTGGGCAACACCCACATTGGAAACCTTTAAAATTATGAGCCATGGCTGAAAAATTAAATGAGATCACCACTCAATATCATACTTTTACCGACAATCAGGTATTGACCAAAGACCGCCTGAACGAGGTCATCAGCTATTTTGACGGCCAGGACAGGCTGTCACGTGTTCTTCTGTCCGGCACAGGCATTGCCTGTGGTTTTGCCCTCCGGCTTCGACGTACCCCAAGGCAAACAGTGATTACCGTCACTCAGGGGGCCGGTGTCACTACCGACGGTGACCTGCTTACCCTTTACCGCATGAACGATGATACAGGTTCGGGCTCCGTTGATATCGGTTCGGTAGAGCTGAGGTATTACAGGCCCTTTGAGGACAGTTATGCCGGATACCCCTTTTTCAGGATTAATGAAACTATCGGCGGGCGCCGCCGCAGAAGGCACATGAAGCTGATCGAGCTCCTGCACGAAAAGGATGAGGGAACCCGGCCGCTTGCTTCCCTCGAAGGGCTGGACGACATGGTGCTTTTGCTCTATCTGGAGTCGTACGCAAAGGAAAGAGAGCTGTGTACATCCATCGATTGCGACAACCAGGGGACCGAGCAGGTAAGGAAATTGAGGTTTTTGCTGATATCTGCTGAGGATGCGCAATACATCATCAACCGTCATGACACTGTTTTCAGGTTCCATGATGTCGCAAAGAGGTTTACCCTTTTGCCCGGGATCAAACTGCCTAAGGTCGACCTGTCGGGCGTGACGGACTATGCCGGTTTTAAAAAGAGGTTTTTAAATGTTTTCTCTCCGGACCTTATCCGTAAACTTCAAAAAGGATACCTGGACCTGAAAGATATGCTTTCGGGTGATCATCTGGCCGACATAAATGAAATGAGAGGCCGGTTTTTCGGAGGCGGCCCCATGCTGAATGAAAACCTTTCCTTGTCGTTGGAAGATGAGCCGTTCAGGGGCCTGTTCGATTTCAGCATGACGCAGTTCGGCACTATTCATGCATATCAGCACAGGTACGGTTTGCTCTCTGACCTGATTAAAACATACAACGAGGCAAGAGAACTTGTACTACACTTCAATTCGGAATGCTGCCCGGATATCGGTGCATTTCCCAAACATCTGATGCTCGGCAGGGTTGCCGAAACAGGGCGTATCAAGACATACAGGCACAGGTTTTACAAATCGCCGATTTTTGAACCTGAAAATTACGGACGTAAAAAACTCTATGCCCTGCTTCAGCGTTTCGAAAAACTGGTACGGAATTTTGATGCGGAATTTACCGGCGGCAAAGTGAAGATCACCCCGTCGAAGCTCAACGGTGAGCTGGGTGATATGTCAATACCTGCATACTACAAGGTTGATGGGGAACTGCTGGCACTTTGGGATTTTGATAAAACACGCGATTACAGGGAGAAGTACAACCTGAGTTACCACACCGATGCCCTGGCCGATGTGCCGGAGGTGAGGCAGCCGCTTCTTTTTGCTTCCGAAGGGCCCGTACTTTACAGGATTGAAGGCCATGTGGGGAATGAAGTAACAGGCACAAGGGAGCAGATCCTTGAGATGCGGAAAAAGTTTGGGCTCGATTTTGAATGCATGGCATTTGATTTTGAGGATGAAGGGCGCTCATTTGCCGATCTTTGGAACGAGAACCCCTCGGTGGCTTACCGGGGCGGGGTGCCGGAAGGGGGAACGTTCATACTTGTTTCTGTAAATGGGGAGACTGTTGCCGAACTAAGCGCCGGCTACAGGATAACGGAAGAGAAAAAAGAACAAAAATGTATTTATCTTACAGAATGTACCTATCCCTGGATCAGTTCGCTCAAATATCTGAACAACCTTTCCCGCAGCCTGAAAGGCACACAGAGCCATCACAGGATGATGCCTCAGGAGTACCGCCTTCAGGTGGTCTCGTACAAAATAAACGGTTACGACCTGATACGCAGGCCTGCTACAGTGTCCGTTCCTTTGCAGGAGATATACAGGCGCAGGGTGCATGCCATCACGGAGGCATTGAACAAAAGGTTTGACAAAGGCCTGGTGTTTGACTTCAATGAAAGTCAAAAACGGTTTGTGATCATCAGCGCAAAAGATGACAGTTTCAGTGTGAGGTTCAGGGATGTTACTTTCAGGGCCGACTCTCCCGTTTACACATTTAGCGACAAAGGTATGTTCCGTAACGACAGGATATTCAGGCCTGATGCCATGCGGTGCCGGAACCTTAAGGGGTACGACCCGGAGTTTTATGCCGGCCTTCAGCATGAGATGGCCCCTGTGGGCAAGGATGATGACTACGGTGCGTTCAAAGATAAATGGTACAAGTGGAATATGCTTAAATCAAGGCTTCTGACCAATGAAGTCATAGCTGAAATGGGTCTTAACAGAAAGATAAAGAGTGAGGCCCAACTGCCTGCTGAGATTAGGTCGGAACTTGAAAAGTTGAAAGGTGAATTTAATGCCGTAGCGGGAAAAGAACTCAATTTCATGCTCGACGGCGATTGGGTAAACGGCGACTGGGTTAACAAGTCGATGCTGGAGCACTACAGCAAAAACAGGAACAACACGCATGATGACATTGTGAATTTCATTGATCTCAGGAAACTGTTGCACAGTGAAACAGGTGTGACCAAACTGTCGCTCTATGTTACAAATATGGAGTACTCTTCCGTGTTCGACAATGTGATACAGAAGTACGATAAGTTTGCGGATATATACTTTGGCATGCCCAAAGGGGAAAATGCCATTACGGTTTAGCCATAAAAAAAGGATATCAGACGAAAAGGTGATGTTCACCACGCATGATATCCAATGGGGACTAACCTTTCAACGACAGTGAAATAGAAAACGTGACTTACAAGAGTCTAACCCTTGTCTGACACAACTAAAACACTTAGCATCCCGGCTTTCAACGCCCAGTAATCATTTCTGACTACTGTAAATGTACGGCAAAAAGTATGGTTTGTCAATAGCCGGAGACAAAAAAGAAACATGAAAAGTGAAAACAGGCACATAATCGAGAAGGTATTTGTGGAGGTAAACACCAACAGTGTTGACCTGGCTTACCGAATAAAAGACAACTCCCGCAGTTTTCTTGATGAATTCATTTTGCCTGTTATCGAATCTGTCCTGGAAAAATACAACATGCCTGAAAGCATCTTCCGTATCGACAAACTGAATGTGGCTATCCCTGTCCCGGAGTCAGGTTTTACCAATGGGGATCTGTTGAAGACTGCTTTTATGGAGATGTTTGAAACTGCTTTGCAGGAACAGTTGAGAAAGGAAAAGTTTTCTGGAACAGAGGATGCCCGCCAGCATTTTAACGACGGGGAGTCATCGATGAAACCGGTTGATGGTAACCGGGAGGCAATTTTTCTTTTTTTTGTCGAAAACGGTTACCTGCCCTGGTACGGGGTAAAAGATGATGTTACCGGTTTTGTCTTACCTGATGAATGGAAAGGGCACCTGGAGAAAGAAGCATTTGTTGAAAAGATCAAAGCATTGATATCAAAGGAAGAAAAGGCATGCACGCGTTTGTGCGAATTGCTTCCTGAGGACTCCTTTGCTGAACTTTTGATAAAACTCCCGGGGAAAAATCTGAATGATACTGAAAAGGAGATCTTTTCAGAGATGGTGAAAAATGCAGACGGGCAGGAGCGTGCAGTCATGTTGCAGTTGATGGTAAGGTCGGTAGAAACCAAAGAGCCGGAGGAGCTTTTGAATTTTCTTGAACTGTTTTTTAAAAAGCCGGCAACCGGGAAATTGCTCAAACAAGGAGTTCAAACGCGGAAAAGTGTCTTTAAGCTTATCATCGGCATTTTGCCGGTAGGTGTCAAAAATGACAAGAGGATAAAAGGGTTTTTAAACTCATTTGTAAAGAACAGTGCGGCAGCAGATGTTTTTAAGGGGTCAGATAGGTTAAAGGAAAAACATGCAGAAGATCTTCAGGAAGTTGAAGAGCATGGGGTTTTTGCGGGAAAGAGTGTCGAAAAGGAGGTTTATGTAAAAAATGCCGGCCTGATACTTCTTCATCCTTTTTTCAGGAACCTGTTTGCAGTGCTCGGTATCCTTGATGAAGATGATTCGTTGCGAAAAGATAAAACATATCTTGCTGTTCAGGTATTACATTTTGTGGCTACGGGCGATGAGGACTTCTTCGAGGGTGACCTTATCCTTGAAAAATTCCTTTGTGATGTGCCCCTTAAATGGCCGGTAAGCCAAAATTCCCTGCTGACGAGTGCCGTAAAAGATGAGGTTAACGAGATGCTGACAGAGGCGATAAAGCACTGGCCGGCTTTGAAGAATACCTCTCCCGGTGGTCTTCGGCAAATGTTCATTGCCCGTGACGGCAAACTGCTTCAGGATAATAAAGGGTTTAAACTGATCGTTGAGCGTAAAGCACAAGACGTGCTTCTCGAAAAGCTGACATGGAATATCTCCATGGTGAAATTGCCCTGGAAAAAGAGTTTGATTAATGTTGAATGGTAAAAAATATGGTTATGAAATCGTTTAACGGTAAAACAAATAAAAAGGTAGAGACAAAAAATAGTAATAAAGACAGGTTGTTCTTCAAAAAGAAAAATGACTCTTCCTTTTTTGGAAAAGAAGATGACAGAGACAAGCCATTTTTTATGGCAAATAGACCAATGGGTGAAAATAAGACAGGCATTCCAGATAAGCTTAAAGAGAATGTGGAGAATATGTCCGGGATTAGCTTGGATGATGTAAAAGTACATAGAAATTCTACCTTACCTGTCAAGTACAACGCTCTGGCTTTTACTCAGGGATCGGAGATATTTTTAGGGCCAGGTCAGGAACGTCACCTGGCGCATGAAGCATGGCACGTGGTGCAACAAAAACAAGGTCGGGTAAGTGCATCAACCTTGAAAGTGGGGGACAAAAACGTAAACGATGATACAAAACTCGAGAACGAAGCTGACAGAAAAGGGAAGATGGCAGAATCCGTTAATGGATATAGTAGTGAGACGAAGAAAATAAGAAGTAACTCCAAAATTTTTCAGTCGAAAAAAGTGATACAAAGGACTCCCATCCCTTCGCGGGCAATAATACTTGATGTAAGTGCCTCAGCAGAAGAGATACTGCGGCATCTGGTAAGCACGGCAAGAGCAACAAGCCGTCAGTACAGTACGGTAAACTGGAGAAATATGTTTCTAGGGGTAATCAATCAGCAATTGATGGGCAGGAGACTTGGTGTGATCTCTCATACCTGGCGAGACAATGAAGGCCTGGATGCGAACTGGTCGGTGACCATAAGTTTTGATCAGGTAAATCCCCGAAGGACAACAAGGCCTTCGGAAGTAAGAAATATAACGAATGCGTCCGGTGGTACTTCTACGAATACTTTAGGTAACTCACAAAGTTATACTACTGGTTCAAGCATCTCTGTAACAGGCGGAACTAGCAGCTCTGTTGGTGTGGAAGCAGAAGGGGTAAGCGCAAGCAGGGGCAGTAGCAGTAGCGGCACTTTGGGACTTAGTGATTCTTCTACAGCAGGCAGCAGTGGTGCTTCCGGAGGGAGTCTTACCTCGAGTGCATCATCAGCAAGTGCAGAGTTGATAAACAGGTATGTGTCAACTCTCAGGGTGAATATCGATTGTACGGCAGAAGCGGCTTACAGTAACTGGGACATTATAAATCCGGTTAAATGGGGGGCTCACCTTGCGGGCAGGCAACACGCCAACAGGACTTACTCTGTGGGAACTATAACCTATGACCTGCCGGATTACTCAAGATAAGTTGTAAAATTAAAATAGTGTTGTGATGTGGAATGACGGTATATTTAAGATTAATGATCCGGTTCTAGTTGACAGGATCGAAAATGTTTTTCGTAGGGGAGGGGTAAGTTCGGTAATTGATGAGATTTGTAAATTAAAAACAGGAAGAAAAGTGTTGATGGATTACGGAGATGGCAGGAAACTGATGATATTGTTAAGCGGGATCAAAATTACCGGTATTAGTACAGGAGAAATTATTTTTGAATCGGGAATTACTGCCAATGTACCTGTTATACGCAACATAAACCTGCCTTATGTGTCGCAACCTCTCCAAGTTGTTTTTTATGGAAAAATGGTTAAAAAGTGAGACATATGAGTTTTTCTTTTTATTTATCATTTTTAGACAGGTACATTCACTTTCGCCTCGACAAGGAGCTAAGGGGTTTTGATACGGAAATGCCTGCTTTTGAAAACGATACTGATAACTCAAAGCTGACATTGTTCATTAAAAGATATGGCCTTACACAACATGAGATCATTGTACTGTTGCTTGCGCTTGTCCCGCATATCTCTCCCGGGCTGTTCAGTGACATCATATCGGAATACCTGCCTGATGGCGGCGATTTTCCTGCTTTTGGCGGGGTTAAGGGCAAAAACCACAGGGGGATAATCCCTACAGGCGAAACGGCACTGTTCATACTTGCCGGCAACGACACTGAAAAGCGGGTGGAGGTTGCCGGTATCTTTGACAACGATCATCTGTTTTCACGTAAAAGTGTCCTGTATCTTGAGCCCGTTACCGAAGGAGAGCCGAAAATGAGCGGAAAGATAATCCTTGACGATGAGTACGTAGATCTGTTTACAAGTGGAAAGATATCCAAACCACGGCTTAGCAGTGATTTTCCGGCCCAACTGATAACCACGGAGCAGAAGTGGGAAGACCTGGTCTTACGCAAGAAAACCATGGATGAGGTCAAAGAGATCGAGACATGGTTGAAGTTCAACGAAAAACTTATGGGAGAGTGGGACTTGCACAGGATGGTAAAGCCGGGCTACCGTGTGCTTTTTCACGGGCCGTCGGGAACGGGCAAGACCCTTACTGCATCCCTTCTTGGAAAATATACGGGCCGTGATGTTTTTCGCATCGACCTTTCACTTGTGGTCTCAAAATACATTGGAGAAACAGAAAAGAACCTATCCCGGTTGTTCGACAAGGCATCCAACAAAGACTGGATACTTGTGTTCGATGAGGCCGATTCTATCTTCGGTAAACGTACCGGTGTCAGGGACGCACATGATAAATATGCCAACCAGGAAACTTCTTACTTGTTGCAGAGGATGGAGGCACACGCCGGCCTTGTTATCCTCACTTCAAATATGAAATCCAATATCGACCCGGCTTTTACCCGCCGGTTCAATTCCATCATCGAATTTGAGAACCCGGATGTGGACGAGCGTGTAAAGTTGTGGGAAAATTATTTCCCCGATAACGTGAAAAAGGATGAAAGGATCTTACTGAAAGATATCGCTGCAAAATACGAACTGACAGGGGCAAATATTGTAAACATCCTTCACTACGTTGGTTTACAGACGATGAGAAAAGGAAGTGATACGGTTTCCCATGAAGACCTCATGCGCGGGATCAAGAAAGAGTTTCGTAAGGAAGGAAAGATGATTCGCTCCCAATAGATCGTTTTTTGGCAAAAGATGATTTCATTAATGCCGTTTAGTCAAAATAAGGTGTTGTATGTTACCGTGAAAATTGTATTTTTGTTTGGAAACAACACTTA
>JALVJU010000556.1 GCA_027034005.1 Marinilabiliaceae bacterium | reverse complement strand
ACTCGGGATAAAGTCGGATCTCAGCTTGTGAAGGTACCATCCGCCATCTTCGGTAAAACCGATACGGACATAACTCGCCATGATCTTACTGTTGTTGTACATCAGTGCCGTACCTTTCCTCCCGTTGATTATCTCAACAGAAAGCACATCCTTCCAGTTCTTTGTGCGGGCATCGCTCCTGTACAGCCTTTTCACGTATAACACCAGAGTACGGATGTGCACAGGGATACTCTCAAGGAAAGCATTATATTCATCATTGTACAGGTCCGACGGGGTAAGCAGCTTCACGGCAGAACCGAGTGTCCTTTCGGGGCTCAGGAACGACCTTGACTTTGTCTTGTTTTTTTCAGGGTCTTTCCATCGTTTTGAGTAATCGTAGTTGATCACCATATCGGCCAGTTTTGCATCCTCTTCAAAATCATGGATGTAAACAGCGCCGTATTTAATGGCATTCTGAAGCGATTTTGATATCTCCGATTTTCCCCCTCCCGAAACGGTACAGGGCTTATGCAGGAACATTCCTTCAGGTGCCGTATCCACTATCCTCCACAGCGCCTGTGTCGGGTGCTTGATAAGCTGAAATTTGTGCCCTGTGGGATGAACATATATCTTGTGCGGTGAAAGCTTCAGCGAGAACTCCTCTCCTTTATGCTCCCAGCTGACCCTGCTTTTGTTGACATCGATATTGGCATCTTCCGGGATGTAGATTATGTCAGGGTACTTTTTGTCAATAGCATAATTTTCTGGCATCAAAGTAACCCTGTCGCCAAGGAGTTTTCTTGCCTCTTTGAACGAATATTTTGTATTGAACTTACGGGTAAACGGCTTCCCTAAAAGTTTATCGGTCATATTTCCCCTCGGGAACGCGATGGCGCCGCCGGCATGCTCCTCCTCTACCAGTCCGTAAAGATTTGCAGAATAGCTTATCTGCGTTTTTATCTCTTTTTTAGAATATCCGAAGTAGTTATCGGCAATGAGGGTAACTACCACTCCCCTCTCATCGCGGCAGGTAAGCTTGAAAGCGCTGCCGTCGTTGTACAGCTCATCCTCATCTTTCCAGCACATACCGTCGCGTTTCTGGCGTTCGGTGGCGTCATCGTAGTGTGGTAGCCCGACATCTTTCTTGCGCAGTTTTGTCAGGTGCGGCGCCAGGATGATACATCCCGTGTGGCCGGTCCAGTGCTCCACATCAAGGGCAGAATCATTGACAGCCAGGTTCGGGTCACCGGCATTTCCGAAAATCGACTCTACAAAATCAAGATTGCTAACAAGGCTGCCCGGAGCAAAAAAACGCACCTCCATACTTTTCTCGCTCATCACGCCTTTTACCTCGGGAGAAACAACAGGGCGCAAGAGCAAAGAAGCCATCACCTTTGCCTTCTCCTCCTGATTGGCGGTGAAAGGGAGCTCCATCATCTCTTCAGGCGGATTGAGCGCTGCTGCCAGCATGTGCGCAAATGTGTATTTGGGCACCTCTTTTTTGTCCAGAGGTACCGGCAGCCCGCCCCTTACAATGTGAAACGTTCCTTTTGTGGTTCGTTTATCGTTTACAGGATTGTTCAGGATCCCCTGTTTCACCCTGTAAGAACTTATCTGTTTGCTTTTAAATGTATTCCCGTCAGGAGGAAGGCTTATCTCCCTTGCAAGACCTTTCTGGTTCAGGACGAAAGTGCCCGACGGTAAACGGTACAACCTGCTGTCGAACTCAATATCTTTCAGATAATCGTCGATAAACTTCTGTATGCGCATATCGGCCGGCGGCAAGTGGTTGGACAAAAGCCGGGATTTCTCCCTGAAACTTTTTATCAGGTCTTCTGTGAGTGCAAGGAACTTTTCGTTCGAGAACTTGGTTTTTGCATCGTTATCATCATAAAAAAGCGGTTGCCCCAACGCTGCAAGCTGCAGGTTGATATACTGGATCATATCTTTACGATCCTTCTTGGTGGGCTTTATGCCCTTATAAATATCTTGCTTCATAAATTACAATTTTATTGTTTTCCCCAAAAACGGCCGTAAAAATAGTAAAATATGGGACAATGCAACAACAATTTAATATTAATTAAAGAAATATTACTTTATTAACAAATAGGAAAAAGTTTCGATCTCCACAGAAAATAAGCATAAAGAGAGTGAAGGATTATTTAAAGTTAAAAGAGGTCAGTTCTGCATTATCCACATCACCCCCACTGCCAGAGCGGCAAATCCGGCAAGGCCGTTTATCCATTGGGTGATGCTCTGCTTCCTGCGTTCTTCTGCAAACTCACTGATATACCCAAGTACTGCAGAGAAGGCAACCATGGCAATGATGGTACCGGCAGAGAAACCAACAAGGTAAAGGACCGACTGCGTCACTGTTTCGTAAGCAAGGGTAGGCAAAACACCAAGGAAATGCGAAACGCCGGCAAGTCCGTGCAGGGTTCCGATACCGAGAGCAATCCGGTAAGTCTGGTTCTGTTTTTCTTTATGCGTATGGCCGTGTACCCTGCTCTCCTCGTGCGAATGCCCGTGCTTGTGTATGTAGGCATTACCGTCATCGTCAACATGAAGGTGCTGGTGTTCGTGGTGCGTTTCACGGCTCATCTTCCACAGGCGGTAAAAAGCCCAGAAACCTATCAGGATAAGCATGAAACCGACAAGTTGCTCACTGTGGGCAGAGATAAGTTCCACCGGAATGTATTCCTTGAAGTAGATAAAAAGAACCCCGATAATGAGCATTCCCGTGATATGCCCAATGGCCCACGCAAAACCCACAAGCCATGATTTCAGTTTATC
>JALVJU010000555.1 GCA_027034005.1 Marinilabiliaceae bacterium | reverse complement strand
TCCTCACGATTGTTGCAGAATCCGCTTCCCATTCCACCAAGGGTATATGCAGCCCTGACGATTATCGGATATCCGATCTCTTCGGCTGCCTTCAAAGCCTCTTCAGTGGATGTTACGGCTATACTTATAGGAGTTTTTACGTCGATCTCTCTAAGTTTGTTTGCAAAGATCTCACGGTCTTCAGTATCTATAATCGCCTGAATGGGTGTCCCGAGAACCTCAACATTGTATTTTTCAAGAACTCCGCCTTCGTACAGCTGAATACCGCAGTTTAATGCTGTTTGCCCTCCAAATGCCAGAAGAATTCCCTGTGGTTGTTCTTTTTTCAGTACTTCCTCTACAAAAAACGGGGTAACCGGCAGAAAATATATTTTGTCGGCAATACCTTCCGATGTCTGAACCGTAGCAATATTAGGATTAATAAGTATGGTCTCTATCCCTTCTTCTTTTAATGCTTTTAGCGCCTGGGATCCCGAGTAGTCAAACTCGCCTGCCTCCCCTATCTTCAAAGCACCGGAACCAAGTATTACAACCTTTTTTACGTCTTTCTTCATTTTATGGCATATTATTTTAAAGAGCTATAATTTTTTACACCGGCAAAAGTACGAAATTTTTTATGAAAAAGTTTTGTGTACAACAATTTTTGTATAATTTTGCACCGCAAATGTATATTTATACACATTCATGAAAAGCAAGACACAAAGATTAATAGCAATACGCCAGATCATCACTGAAAAAAAGATCAGTAGTCAGGATGAGCTGTTAACTTTGTTGACCGAACAGGGATTTCAGATCACTCAGGCAACCTTGTCCCGCGACCTTAAATACCTTAAGGTGGCAAAGGTTCCTGACAATGCTACCGGATACAGATATGAAGTGCCCGAGAGCGGTAACAAGCATCCTGAAGTAGAATATACGATGGAAGGTTTTCCGATGAACAGGATCGACTCCATCGAATTCTCGGGGCAGCTTGCTGTGATGAAAACCAAGCCCGGCTTTGCAAACAGCATTGCCTCCGTGATCGACAGTTACGGCATCTTTGAAGTACTTGGAACGATAGCAGGGGATGACACCATTCTGCTGATCAATCGTGACGGGGTTTCAAAAACGGATGTAGCAAATGCACTGGACCTGATCTTGCCGGGCCTTAAAACTAAAATTCTCTAATTGGAGTTATGAGCGATTTTAAAATATTAAAAGCGACAAAGGAACACCTTCCTTATGTGGATGTCATCCTTAAAACAATTGAGGATGCAGCCAAGGTAAGAGGAACCGGTATTGCCAAACGTACCCCCGAATATCTCACTTCGAAGATAGAAGAGGGAAAGGCGATCATTGCATTGAAAGATGATGAGTTTGCCGGCTTCTGCTACATCGAGTCGTGGGGAGGTAAGAAGTTTGTTGCAAACTCCGGGCTTATCGTTGTCGACAAGTTCAGGGGACACGGCCTTGCCAAGGCCATTAAGAAAAAGGCTTTTGAACTGTCGCGCGAATTGTTCCCCAAATCAAAGATCTTCGGGCTTACGACCGGCCTGGCAGTGATGAAGATAAACTCCGACCTTGGCTACAAACCGGTAACATTCTCAGAGCTCACTGATGATGATGAATTCTGGAAAGGGTGCCAAAGCTGCGTTAACTACGATATTCTGTTGAGAACAAAAAGAAAGCATTGTCTTTGCACCGGCATGCTTTACACTCCCCCCGAAGCTGAGGAGAACAGAGATGATAACAAAGATGGAGACCATCATCACACAGAAGACCTGGATGTAGTGAACCGGTGGGTAAAATTCAAGCAGTTTGTCCTGCTGAAAAAAAGCAGCGAACCCGGTCAGGAGAAGAAAAGAAACAAAAAGAACATTTTAAGTTTATTGTTTTCACTATAAAATAACAACATCCCTTTTTCAGTCTTTTAAAGGACATGGAACAAGGATAAAAGAAAAAAGATGAAAGAGAAAGTAGTTTTAGCATACAGCGGGGGACTGGACACATCGTTTTGTGTGAAATATCTGTCTGTGGAGAAAGACCTGGAGATTCATTCTGCTATCGCAAATACAGGTGGATTCTCAAAGGATGAGCTGGAAGACATCGAGAAAAAAGCTTATGAGCTTGGAGTTGCATCGCATAAAACGCTGGATGTAACACAAACCTACTACGACAGGTGTATCCGTTACATGATCTACGGCAACATACTGAAAAACCATACTTACCCGCTTTCGGTAAGTTCTGAGCGTATCTTCCAGGCAATTGCCATCGTGAACTACGCAAGGGAGATAGGGGCTAAGTACATAGCTCACGGAAGTACCGGAGCCGGTAACGACCAGATACGTTTCGACCTGACCTTTCAGATACTTGCGCCTGAGATAAAGACCCTGACTCCCATCCGGGACCTTACCTTGTCGAGGGATGAAGAGATCGATTACCTGAAAAAATCCGGGGTTGTGCGCGACTGGTCGAAAATGGAGTATTCCATCAACAAAGGGTTGTGGGGAACAAGTATCGGCGGCAAAGAGACCCTGACATCAAACCGGACTCTGCCTGAAGAAGCCTACCCGAGCCAGGTTGAAAAAACCGATGAGACCGAGCTTGTGATAGAGTTCGACAAAGGGGAGATAAAAAGTGTTGACGGAAAAGAATTTGAGAATAAAACAGATGCCATCATCGATATTGAGACAAGAGCCAAAGTGTACGGAATAGGTCGCGATATGCACATTGGCGATACAATTATCGGGATAAAGGGGCGTGTCGGTTTTGAGGCCGCTGCCCCTCTCATCCTGATTAAAGCTCATGAGGT